>NZ_JASFYM010000014.1 GCF_030055635.1 Methanothrix sp.
TCTCTTTCGTGGCCACACCTTTGCGGTTCTGGCGAAGAATACAGCGAACCTTCGCCTGGGTCAGCTTCATATTCCGGACTATTACGCCGGAGTTAGATGAGACGCGAAATAATTTCGGGACTCCACAAGTTGAAGCAGCAGTGGAAAAGGTCAAAAATCGACGTGCTGCGAAGAAATCGAAGATTTCTGATGCAGCACGGGTCAAAGGCGCAGGATTGAGGGTCCTGTCACGTAGGTGTTCGCGGGTTCGAATCCCGTCCCCCGCATTCCTGCGTATCGATTTTTGAGCTATAACTCCCAGAGAATTTATTACCGAAATCCAAGCACGATCATACCATATGACCAACCACAAACCCAGACACACTAACCGATGACGTATGTAAGCAACTTGCTTGCAGGTAGTTTACCTTCGTTGAGTTGATCTCGATGGGCCGGCTCCTGTAGATGTTTATCTTGAACAATGTCGGCATGGAAATCGACTCATTGGACATGTTAATACTTGTCCGACGCCCTGCAGCGTGGTTGATGACTGCGAACTGCCTGAAGCTATTGCTTTTGCACTTATCCACACGTGGTAGGTAGACTGCCTGCTTGCACATCACTGAAATTATTGGAGATACGATACCGATAGCAGATCGACGCATTACCATGAGTGTTCTACAGTATCACTCTAAAACCGCCTGGCCTTTCGGATACGACCCCAGGACCCTGACCATGTTCGCGGCCTTTTCGATGCCTTCCAGCGCCTCCCTCACAGCATCGTCCTCCATGTGACCCTCAAGGTCTATGAAGAAGTAGTAATCCCCCAGCTCCCTCCTGCTGGGCCGCGACTCTATCCTTGTGAGATTGATGTTTCTGACCGCGAACTCTCTTAGAATAGAGAAGAGCGCTCCTGGCCTGTCCTTTTCGAGGTAGACGACTATCGACGTCCTGTCATCGCCTGTTCTCCTCGACATCTCTCTTGATAGAACGACAAACCTGGTCACATTGTTCTTGGAGTCCTGTATGTCCCTGTCGAGCACCTTGAGCCCGTATGTCTTCGCAGCCTCCAGGTTCGCTATCGCGGCCATCTCCGGGAACTCCTGAGCCAGCCTGGCTGCATGGCTTGTTGAGCCTGTGGTTCTAACCTCAACACCCGGATACCTGCGCCTTATGTACTGCCTGCACTGCGCGAGCGCCTGGGGATGTGAGAGTATGATTCTGACACTGTCAGGATCGCCTCTCCCCAGAAGACAGTGCCTTATCGGGATCACAACCTCCCCGCATATGAAGAGGGATCTTCTGAGAAGAAGATCCAGCGTCAGGGCCACAGATCCCTCCAGGCTGTTCTCCAGCGGAACAACCCCCATATCCGCATCACGGCGCTCCACGGCATCAAAGACGTCCTCTATATCATCGAAGTAAACAAGCTCTGCATCTGGAAAGCGCCTCGCTGCGGCCATCTCCGAGTATGAGCCCCTCGGGCCCAGAACGCCTATCCTCAATGGGAACCACCCAGCTCTCTTAGAAGCTCGGACGCACGCTCTATGTTTATCCTCTGCTCTGACGCCATTCTCTCAGCGATGATCTCCACCATCTCTCCCCTTGCTCCGGCCTGTAGCGCGATGTTTCTCGCGTGCAGCGACATGTGCCCGCGCTGGATGCCCTCTGTGGCAAGAGCTCTCAGCGCCGCGAAGTTCTGGGCGAGGCCGACTGCTGCCATCACCCTGCTGAGCTCATCCGCAGATCTCACTCCGAGTATCCTCACAGCCGCCCTGGCCACGGGATGCACCCGCGTGGCCCCGCCCACAAGCCCAACCGCCACAGGAAGCTCTATCGTGCCCACAAGATCCCCGTTGCTATCGATCTCATATCTTGATAGAGATGAGTACTGCCCGGATCTGGCGGCGTATGCATGCGCTCCCGCCTCGACCGCGCGGGTATCATTGCCTGTCGCGAGAACAACAGCTGTAATCCCGTTCATGATCCCCTTGTTGTGCGTGGCAGCCCTGTAGGGATCGACCTCGGCGAGCGCTGCGGCCTTGAAGACCGCAGAGACCGTCTCCGCTCCTCCTATTGCGTCTGCTTTGAAAACAGCCCGCGCCCTGGCGAGGCGCATGTCCGCGAGATTCGAGATTATCCGGAGATGAACCCTCCCGCCGGTAAGCCGCTCGATCTCAGGAGCCACAGCCTCTGCCATTGTGTTAACAGCGTTCGCGCCCATCGCATCCCTGCAGTCGACCAGGAGGTGAGTGACGACCATCGGGCCGGCTCTGGAATCGATGACGTGCACCTCCAGGCCCACAGCCCCCCCGCCGAGCCTGACGAGCATCGGGTCGACCTCGTTTGCGATCCTCGTTATTTCAGATGCGTGCTCCAGGATCCTGCACCTCGCTCCATGCGGATCCTTCAGATCAACAGCCTGTATCTGGGCTCTCATCACAGGCCCCGTTGAGCTGGTGAAGAATCCGCCGCCATCGCGCGCCATCCTGGCTCCGTTGCTGGCAGCTGCTATGACAGATGGCTCCTCGGTTGCCATCGGCACCAGAACCTCGCGCCCGTCTATTATGAAGTTTGTAGCGATCCCGAGCGGAACCTGAAAGAGACCTATCACGTTCTCCACCATCTTGTCTGCCTGCTCCAGACTCAGACCGCTCTTTATCATCTCCTTTATCTCAGCATCACCGCAGGCCTCAACGATCTTTCCAAGCCGCTCATCGGGAGGCAGCTTGTAGAATCCCGGGAGTCTTGAACTCGTCATCTCAATGCCCCATCCAGCCAGGATTCAGAAAGGGAAAAACTTTATTCTATTCCACCAGATTCCACAAACATGTCCTTTGCCTTTCCCGTGGCCCAGGAGATAGCGAAGCTCGAGAGGATTGTTGGAAGGCTCAGTCCTGTGCAGAAGATGCTTCTGGGAACCGACGGCTCTGTGACGAGCCTGCTGGAGGTGATCACAGGCTCGCCTGTGGGAATCGAGACGCTGGAGCAGAGGGTGGTGCCCGCGACCGGGGATGTCGCCAGGGAGCTCAACATTGAGGTCGGGGAGGAAGTCAACTACCGTGTTGTCAGGCTGAAGAACGCCCGCACAGGCGAGACGCTGATACATGCGGTCTCATACACCCCGCTCAAGAGGCTGGAGCCCGGGTTCAGGAACGACCTGATGCGCGCTGACATCCCGATAGGCCAGATACTCCACAAGCACCGCATAGAGTCGCGAAGGGATATAACAAAGACAGAGTGCGAGCAGGCGGACGAGAGGATGAGCCAGCTCTTCAACATCTTCCCCAGGGAGCTGATGCTCTCAAGGAGATACAAGATCATAAGAAAGGGCGAGCCGCTGATCGCCATAAGAGAGACATTTCCATACAACATGTTCCAGGACACGCGAAGGGTGATCATAGAGACGCCTGCAAGGATCCACATGACGCTCACAGACCTCTGCGGCGAGGCCGGGCGGGTCGATGGTGGAGTGGGGATTGCGCTCGATAAGCCGAACATAGTCGTGGAGGGAGAGATCGACAGGGATCTATCAGTCGATGGAGATCAGGCTGATAGAGCGCTGGACGCGGCGAAGAAGGTCGCAGAGAGATTCGGCCTTGGAGGGGCGCGCATATCTGTCAGAAGCTGCTACAGGACGCATGTGGGTCTGGGCAGCGGGACACAGCTCGCTGTGGCGGTCGGAAAGACGCTCTGCGAGCTTTACGGCAAGAAGGCGAGCATCAGAGAGATAGCGTCTGCGGTGAGCCGCGGCGGGACCAGCGGAATAGGTGTCGCGGCATTCGAGATGGGCGGGTTCATTGTGGATGGGGGACACACGTTCGGCCCTGGCAGGGAGAAATCAGACTTCAGGCCGTCCTCTGCCAGCGCCGGGGTGAGACCGCCGCCTGTGATAGCGCGCCATGACTTCCCTGAGAGCTGGAATATCGTGCTTGCTGTTCCTAACATAGAGAAGGGCGCATACGGCCAGCGGGAGGTCGATATATTCAGGGAGTACTGCCCTGTCCCCCTCTCAGATGTCCAGGAGCTCTGCTACCAGATAATGGTGAGGATGCTGCCGTCTGTTATTGAGGAGGACCTCGATACGTTCGGGATGGCGGTGAACAGGATACAGCAGCTCGGCTTCAAGCGTGTGGAGGTCGAGCTGCAGCATCCTATGGTCAGAACGCTGATGCAGGAGATGGTATCGGCTGGGGCGGCATGCGCCGGCCTGAGCTCATTCGGCCCCACGGTGTATGCGATAACCGACACGAACACCAGGGAGATAGAGTCAGCAGCCCGCGATGTGATGGGCGATATCGGTGGGGAGATTATTATAACAAGATCTAGGAACGAGGGTGCCAGGATAAGAACCGCGTAGATAGGAGGATCTGGATGAGATCTTTGCTTGAGAGGCTCAGCAACGCCCATGGAATCTCGGGGAGGGAGGGGAGCGTGATGGAGATCATAAGAGATGAGCTGGCTCCCCACGTCGATGAGGTTAAGAGGGACACGCTGGGAAACCTGGTCGCTACCAGGAGGGGCAAGAGGCCGTCTGTGATGATAGCAGCACACGCCGATGAGATAGGCCTGATGGTCAAGTTTGTGGATGAGAAGGGCTTCGTGTACTTCGTTAAGATCGGCGGATGGTTCGACCAGACGCTTCTTAACCAGAGGGTGGTACTTCACACAAAGAACGGCCCCGTCTTCGGCGTCATCGGGTCAAAGCCGCCGCATGTGATGAAGGAGGAGGACAGGAAGAAGCCTGTCGAATCCAGGGACATGTTCATAGATGTCGGGGCGAGGGACCAGAACGAGGCGAGGGTGATGGGGATCCTTCCCGGGGTGCCCATAACAATCGACAGAACATTTGTCTCCCTCAGAGGGGACAGGGTCACAGGAAAGGCGTTTGATAACCGTGCCGGTGTGGCGATGATGATAGAGGCCATGAAGAGAACCAGGACTGAGTGCACGGTGTATGCGGTCAGCACAGTGATGGAGGAGGTCGGCCTGAAGGGCGCGAAGACATGCGCGTTCGGCATCAAGCCCGATCTAGCAATAGTCACGGACACGACGATCCCAGGGGATCATCCGGGCATAGAGAAGAAGGACTCCGCCCTCGAGATGGGGAAGGGGCCGGTCATAACAGTCGTGGACGCATCCGGTCGCGGGCTGATAGCAGATCAGGATGTCCTCAACTGGCTCCAGGAGACAGCAGATCAGTTCAGCATACCCGTACAGCTCGATGTCTCAGGTGGCGGCACGACTGATGCGACCGCTATCCAGCTCTCGAGAGAGGGGGTGAAGACAGGAGTTGTGAGCATCGCCACGAGGTACATCCACTCGCCTGTGGAGGTTCTGAGCCTGGAGGATCTAGATAAGGGAGCGGAGCTGATAGCCAGGGCGCTCGAGACCGCTCCGAGGTACTTCAGGCGTGAAGGTTAACCAACAGCAGATCATCGCTGCCTAGACAGTCCCGGGCCGAGACAGTCTCGAACCGTTTTACATCCGGGATGGCGTTGCCGTCAGCAGGAAGATCCGCTGGGCATATCTCTTTTTCGGGAAACGCTCATGGCGCAGGTCACCCATCTGGATGAAAATTGGTCTGCATTCAATGACCATTTCCGTACCAAAACCCTATTTTTGCGGTGTAATAGTTCGACCAAAAGCGCTTCGCAGTCGCTCCTCGATCTCCTCTATGCCCAGCTCCTCCTGAGAGCCTCTCACCATATCCCTGAGAACCAGCTTCCCGGAGTCGAGCTCCCTTCTTCCCACGATTATGACATGCTCAGCACTGATCGCGGATGCGGATTTCAGCTGAGCGCTCAGGGAGCGTCCCATGACATCTATGATTACAGGAAAAACATTCCTGAGGCGCTTCGCGATTCTGATGGCATCGATCTTCACATCGGGAGTAAATGCAAGAACCACAGGGGGCTTTGGTCGATCGACCTCGCCGACGACCTCCATTATCCTGTCGAATCCGATGCCAAATCCTGTGGAGAACGTCTCCGATCCGCCGAAGAGGCTGGCCAGCTCATACGATCCGCCGCCGCATATCTGGTTCTGGGCTCCCAGACCGGAGGCGTATATCTCGAAGACCGTGCCGGTGTAGTACTCGAGACCGCGCACTATCTCGAAGTCGACGGTCGCCTCAACACCGTATGCGTCCAGAAGCTCCAGAGTCTCCCTGAATTCGCCCAGGTTCATCTCAGACTCCGGAGATCTGCCGGCTCTCGCAGATGCACGTCCTCCCTCTCTGCCGGCCGCACCAGCTGCCTCCTCCACAGAAGAATGCGCAGTGCCGGTGCCTTCTGTTGAGATCTCGATCGATGAGAGATCTGAGATCAGCTCCTCGGCTCTGTCAAGCGCACCCCTTCCCTTCAGGCTGATCAGCTCCATGATCCCGAGATCCTCAGCCCCGATGCTCTGGAGCAGCTCCCTGAGCGCATCCCTCTCCTTCTTGTCGATGAGCCTCATTATGCCCTGCCTGTGCGCCTCAGGGACCATCTTCAGCATGGATCTTATCAGTCCCAGATAACCGATGTGGATATCCCCTCTGATCCCAACCGCTCTTAGGGTCTCATCAGCCATCGCTATGACCTCTGCCTCGGAGTCGGAGCGCCTCCCGCCGATGAGCTCGCAGCCGAGCTGCCAGAACTCCCTGAACCTGCCCTTCTGCGGCCTCTCGTACCTGAAGCAGTTGGCGAAGTAGTAGAGCCTCAGTGGCTTTGGAGCGCTGTGGAGCTCGCTGACGTACATCCTCATCACAGGCGCTGTGAGCTCCGGCCTGAGGGCGATATCCCTGCCGCCCTTGTCCCTGAAGCTGTATATCTCCTCTATGACCCCCTCACCTGATTTGAGCGTGAAGAGCTCCAGATGTTCGAAAGTCGGGGTCGCGACCTCGCGGTAGCCCCATCTCTCCATCACATCGATCATTTTCTCCCTGACTGCACGCCTTCTGTGGGCCTCCTCAGGCGGGAAGTCCCTGGTTCCTCTGGGTCTCTGGATCATCACCCACGAATTCGCAAAAATGCCTTTATATCTTGCGGCTATACTGTGGATGAATGCTCCGCCTGATCGGCTGGTCTCTGATACTGATTGGGATCTTCGTCACAATCATGTCGCTCCTCTCCATCGATCTCGGAGAAAGCGAGTTCGGGGGAGTGATCCTCATAGGCCCGATACCGATCGTCTTCGGCTCCACGCCGAGCATGGCGTTTGCAGCCATGATTCTCGCGATAGCGCTCATGCTGATCTCGATAGCGCTCTGGAGGAGATAGACTTGCTGCTTCTTGGGATCCTCATGATCGTCTCTGGAATCATGCTTCTGATGGTGGAGAGCATGATGCGTGAGCGTAGATATGATACTGAGAAGACAGAGATGCCTGCAGACCGCAGGGGAGAGATCCGGGGCGGAGCGGTTGTCATGATCGGACCTCTACCAGTGGTGATAGGCTCGGATCAGAGAATGGCTGCAATGCTCATGGCCCTGGCCATCGCCCTCATGGCCCTCTGGCTGGTATCAGCGTATCTGGGAGACCTCAAACCATAAAGTTCTCATCTCAGGCGTGATGTGGATGCGATCTCCTGGGAGAGTATCGATGAGATCAGGTTTTGCATAGTGCGAAATTGTACGATCTTGTTTTGGAATATCCTACAGATCGGAGACCGCATAAAGGCTAAATAGAGCATCACCAAATGGTCCAGAGCTGCTTTACTGGAGGACTGGGTGTGATCGTCGAGGTTCCAGGACAGTACAACCCCAAGAATGTCGAGGATGAGGTCAGAGAGCTCTGGCATAGAGAGGATACCTACCACAAGGTCAGGAGACTGAGGTCAGGTGGAAGGCGGTTCTTCTTCGTCGATGGCCCGCCGTACACGACCGGCAGGATTCACCTCGGCACAGCCTGGAACAAGGTGATCAAGGACTCCATTCTAAGATACATGTCCATGAGGGGACATGAGCTCAAGGACCGGGCCGGATGGGACATGCACGGACTACCCATAGAGGTCAAG
Organism: Methanothrix sp.; assembly: GCF_030055635.1. Classification (NCBI taxonomy): domain Archaea; kingdom Methanobacteriati; phylum Methanobacteriota; class Methanomicrobia; order Methanotrichales; family Methanotrichaceae; genus Methanothrix; species Methanothrix sp. The sequence goes on from NZ_JASFYM010000014.1 coordinate 7,978, forward strand.
GTCGAGGAGCACCTCGGATTCGGGAGCAAGAGGGACATCGAGACATACGGAGTGGACAGGTTCATCGAGCAGTGCAAGAGCTTCGCATTGAGACAGAAGGATGAGATGACGGAGCAGTTCAAGTCCCTCGGGGTATGGCTCGACTGGGACAACCCGTACATGACGCTCAAGAACGAGTACATCGAGGCGGCATGGTGGACTCTGAAGAGAGCACATGAGAGGGGACTGCTCGAAAGAGGTTTGAGGGTGGTGAACTGGTGCCCGAGGTGCCAGACCGCCATCGCCGACTCCGAGGTCGAGTACTGGGATGAGAGAGACCCCTCGATATACGTCAAGTTCCCTGTGGAGGGAGAGGAGAACACATACATCGTGATATGGACGACAACACCCTGGACGATTCCAGCGAACGTTGCTGTCGCTGTTCATAAGGACTTCATGTACTCAAAGGTCAGGGCATGGCGCAGGGATGGCACATATGATATTCTCATAATGGCAACTGATCTCATAGAGAATGTCCTGAAGCAGGGGAGGTACGTGGATTATGAGATACTCGAGAGCATGCGGGGAGAGGACCTGCTCTCGCTGACCTACAGAAACCCGCTAGAGGATCTGGTCCCACCTCAGAGGGATTTCGTCCATGGAGTTCATCTTGCTGATTTTGTAACCGCTGAGAACACGGGAATCGTGCACATAGCCCCGGGCCACGGCCTCGAGGATTACGAGCTCGGCCTCGAGAAGAAACTCCCGATATTCTGTCCTGTCGGGGAGGACGGGAGATACACATCAGAGGCAGGCGAGAAGTATGAGGGGAAGTACGTGAGGGACGCGAACCCAGAGGTAGTGGAGGATCTCATGGAGAGGGGCGCGCTCCTTGCGAGTGGGGAGCTGGTGCATCGATACGGCCACTGCTGGAGGTGCAAGACGCCGATAATATTCATAGCCACAAGGCAGTGGTTCATCAGGATATCTGATCTGAGGGAGCAGATGCTACAGGAGATCGAGAGGGTCTCCTGGTATCCGGAGTGGGCAGGGTCTGCGAGATTCAGGGACTGGATATCGAACGCCCGCGACTGGTGCATATCCAGGCAGCGGTACTGGGGAATTCCCCTGCCGATCTGGATCTGCAGGAGCTGCGGCTCCATGGATGTCATCGGCACAGCCGCGGAGCTTGAGATGAGGGCTGGCCGGAGTGTGGAGGATCTGCACCGGCCCGCAGTGGACGATGTGAAGCTGAGATGCAGCTGCGGAGGCGAGATGGAGAGGGTGCCGGATGTCTTCGATGTGTGGTTCGACAGCGCTGTCGCCTCGTGGGCAACGCTGAACTTCCCGAGAGAGGAGAGGGATTTCGATATCTGGTGGCCTGCTGACTTCATAACAGAGGGGCATGACCAGACCAGAGGCTGGTTCTACTCGCAGCTCGGCGCGAGCATGGTTGCATTCGGCAGGGCCCCGTACAAGAGCGTGTTGATGCACGGGTTCACCCTCGACGAGCAGGGCAGGAAGATGTCAAAGAGCATAGGGAATGTTGTGCATCCAGAGGATGTCGTTGGTAGATACGGCGCCGACACCCTGCGCTTCTACGTCCTTTCATCTAATGCACCCTGGGAGGATCTACACTTCAGCTGGGAGGGGGCGATGAATGTCAACCGCATGCTCAACATTCTCTGGAACGCATACCGCTTCCCACTGCCCTACATGATACTGGACAGGTTCGACATCTCGAAGGCTGATACAAGCAGGTACAATCTCAGGCCTGAGGACCGCTGGATCATCTCAAGGGTGAACTCGCTCGCAAAGGAGATCGAGGAGAACATGGCGGGGTACATGCTCCACAGGGTGACGAGATCGCTGCAGAATTTCATTCTTGAAGATCTATCGAGATGGTACATCCAGCTGGTGCGCCCAAGGACCTGGATCGAGACCGATGATCCCGACAAGCTGGCGGCTTATGCAACCCTCTACAGCGTCATGTCGACCCTGGTCAAGCTCATGGCGCCGTTCACGCCGTTCCTGGCTGAGAGCATCTACCAGAACCTCGTGAGGGGTCTGGATCCGGGTGCGCTGGAGTCTGTTCACATGTGCGACTGGCCCGGCTACAGGGAGGATCTGATAGATAAAAGGCTCGAGGAGAGCATGAGCTACGTCAGAGAGATCTCGGAGGCTGTCTCCAATGCAAGGCAGAAGGGCGGAAGAAAGCTCCGCTGGCCGGTCTCCAGGATAATAATCTCATCCGATGAGCAGCTTGATCTCAGGGATCTCGTCCATGTTCTCAGGACGCAGACCAACTCCAAGGATGTGATAGTCCTGCCTCCGGGAGAGAAGCCTGAGATGAACCTGGAGGTCTCAGTTGTTCAGAAGAAGATAGGTCCTGTGTTCAAGGGAGAGTCAAAGGATGTGGTCGAGGCTCTCACATCCATGGATCCGAGGGAGGTGAAGCGGATCATAGATGGAGGAGAGCCACTGGAGTGGAAGGGCAGGAGCTACACGATCACAAGCGAGATGGTCGAGTTCAGGGAGATACCTCCTGCGAACCTCATACCGGCCGAGTTCTCGAAGGGCATTGTGTACGTGGACATAACGCTCACTGACGAACTCAAAGCCGAGGGGTACGCGCGCGAGATCATACGGAGGATACAGGACATGAGGAAGGATCTGGATCTGAAGGTGGACGAGATGATCCGGGTGTCCGTCGCGCTGGACAGCAGTGAGGTTCTCGGGCTTGTATCCAGCTGGAAGGACCACATAAGCAGCGAGGTAAGGGCGACTCTTTTAAGAATGGGAAATGATTTAGATATTGAGGGAGAACTCACAAAGGACTGGGAGGTGGACGGCGTAAATATAAGGGTCTCAGTGGCAAGAGCCTGAAACCCCCAGGCGGGATCTCCCTTTCCGGAGAGGAAGTCAAATGTCAGATGAAACCTATGAGGATGCTGGTGAGGATAGCATTGTGCCTGTGCGCGTGAAGGGTGTTTACATAGCAGAGACGCTGGGCGGAGCCCCCTCACCCGTGGTCCTCCTCGAGGACGAGAGATCGCGGATAGTTCCGATCTTCGTCGGGCTCTCAGAGGCTATATCCATCCACAACGCCCTCTCCGGGGAGGTCTCGCCCAGGCCGATGACCCACGACCTCTTCATATCAGTCCTGGAATGCCTGGAGGCGACGATCTCGGATGTGCTCATAGACGACCTCGAGGGAGGAATATACTATGCCAGGCTCTCGCTCGTGCACGGCTCCAAGAGGAGCGAGCTCGATGCGAGGCCGAGCGACTGTCTGGCACTGGCGATAAGGGCCAAGGCGCCGATACACATCCAGGAGAGGATCATAGAGATCTCTGGGATGGACAGGAGCGAGATGGAAGGTCTCAGGCGGCTCGACAGCTACATGCACTGACGTGATGGTGATCTTTTGCTCCAGGTCATCTTTCTGGGCACAGCCGGCTCTCTGCCCACACCTGACAGGAGCCTGCCGGCCATTCTCGTGAACCGGGAGGGCGAGCTTCTTCTTTTCGACTGCGGTGAGGGCACTCAGAGGCAGATGATGATCGCGAGGACCGGCATGATGCGGCTTAGCCACATATTTTTGACCCACCTTCACGCGGACCACATACTTGGGATACCCGGGCTCCTGGAGACGATGGCCTTCCAGGGGAGGGAGGATCCGCTCGTGATAGCCGGACCGCCGCGCACGGCGAGGATGGTGAGCATCCTGAACGGCCTCGGATGCTGCGCGCGGGATTTCGAGGTCAGGGCGCTGGAGCTTAAGCCCGGGGATGCTGTGCGGATGAATGGATACACTGTAAAGGCGATCGCAACCCAGCACAGCGTGCCGAGCCTGGGGTACATGCTCCTGGAGGACATGAGACCCGGGAGGTTCAACAGGGAGCGCGCGATAGAGCTCGGTGTTCCTGTCGGGCCCATGTTCGGGAGGCTCCAGAGAGGGGAGAGCGTGGAGATTGATGGGCGGTTGGTGAGGCCGGAGGACGTCCTTGGCGCTCCCAGACCCGGCAGGAAGATCGTGTACAGCGGGGACACCAGGCCGACGCGGGAGATCGAGGAGGCGAGCAGGAACGCGGACCTGCTCATACACGATGGAGCGCTGGCCGATGATATGCTCGACTGGGCTGTGGAGACGAAGCACACAACCGCAGGAGAGGCTGCTGCGCTCGCCGCAAGGGCCGGTGTGAGAAGGCTGGTTCTGACACACATAAGCTCCAGGTACTCAGAGGATACAACACCACTTCTGAACGATGCCCGGAAGGTGTTCCCTGAGACGCTCATAGCATCGGACCTGATGAGGCTCGATGTACCTCTTAGGGATGAGTAGTGGCCGGCGAAGCACAGATCTGATACGTCCAAACACTACAGCTGAGACATCAGACCAGACCGCTTGATGTTATCAGAAAATCTGCCACCTCACCCTCAGGCTGCGACCTGTGCTTCACCACGCGCATCCTCCTCCGCCCCTCGCCCAGTCTCTCCAGTGCAAGTATCGCCTTGCAGAGGTGCTCCATCGATGTGCCTCCAACAGGTCTGAGGACCCCCGTGTCGACATCCATGTACACCTGATTTGTTATAACCACAGGCATGCTGTGCCTTCTGGCGATCTCCTGGAGCTCTGATAGCTGTGCTGTCAAAGATCTCTTTATCTGGCGGTTATCATTTGCTTCAAGGGCAGCTCTGTAAAGTGATGTCGCGGAATCTAGAACAACGAGCCCGAAGCCCTGCCCGACGATCCTGGACGCATCCCTTATCGCCATGTGCTGCTGCTCGAGGCTGAGCGGCTGGAAGACCACGATCTTCGAGGCGATCTCCTTCGCATTCTCTCCAGCTATCTGGACGAACCGATCCGGAGAGAATCCCTCGGTATCTATGAAGATCACACGCGATCCGAGTTTCACGGTCTGCACTGATAGCTGTATCACTATGTTGGTCTTTCCGGTGCCGGATTCGCCGTATATCTGTGTGATTATTCCCGCCTCGAATCCGCCACCGAGGAGCTCATCGATGCTCTTGCATCCTGAGGGAATTCGTTTGATCATCTGCGAGAAGATGATGGTGAAATACTATAAGTGTTCCTGCGTGTTCCTGCACCGGTGAGGCTGAAGATCCGTGTGCTGTTGTGAGTTAAAGCCCCATGCTTTCCAAAGCGCATGCACAGAGAGCTGGGCATGGCATTCTTTCGCAAGCATACCATGAGCGTTTTTCTGGGGAGACGTGGTGGCTGCCATTTCTGTGCGACTTCCTCTCCGGCCTGAAGGCCCAGAGCTTCCTGCGCTTCGACTTTGTCGAAGCCTCTCGATTGCATCGAGAGCTGTCGAAGCCCTTCGACGAAGTCGAAGGTTTCATTACAGGCCTTCACTTCAGCCTCTCGACCTCTATCACTCGCAGCGGGACTGATCCGAGAGCCTTCCCTATCATCGCCTTTGCGATCCTTCCCGCGTGCTCCTCGCTCTCGGCGTTGAATATCTTTATCTCGAATATCAGTCCGACCAGGGCGGTTCCTGCGACAAGAAGAACACCCTCCAGCGGCTCCTCGCAGCTCGGGCAGTAGCTCTGGCCGACCTCGACCTCGACGTACTCCATGCTGCACTGGTTGAGCCTCTTTCCGGCCTCGGAGATCGCAACACCGATTGCATCATCAGCAGACTTCACGTCCCTGACTATCCACGCTCCCTCTAGAACTACCAAGAAGTTGGACATCTCATCGCTCCTGGAGATCGATAAGGTTATCTAAGTTGCGGATCGAGTATCCAAAAGGTGATGCGAATGGTCCAGATACCAGGCAGGGTCGGAAAGAGCTCCGGAATGCCTCTGAGCACTGAGAATGAGTTCGAGCAGGAGATATACGTAACGCGCGGCGAGATGGCGGGCTTCATTCGTGAGCTTGCATCTGCGATAGAGGCTGGCGGCAGGGTTGATGTCTCCAGGGACGACTGGACGCTGGGCGTCACTCCTATGGAACCCCTGAAGATCGAGATACAGTACAAGGGTAACAAGAGGGAGCTGGAGATCCAGCTCAAGCTGAAGGAGTCGCCGTAAGCGTGTTGGTGAGCATGCCAGGTGCAGGACGACGCGCCTGGTATGGATTATAGCTGAAATCGCAGGTATTATGCAGGATTGGCTGCGCAATCCTACGCAGGGAGCCTGCATCTGATACCATCACAGAGCGGCACAAAGCTGATGCAGGCTACCTGCATGTGTTGTGAATATTTTCATACTTATGCGGTCGAATCGCCGGAGCGGCGAACTGTGGAACTCCAATAAACCGCATCAGACGCCATCTCCTCCTGCTAAATTACCGGGCCGCCAGATCACCTGATGGCCTACGTTCGCAGCGGCCCCTCGCATCGGCGTCCATGAAATTATTCAACTGCACCGTCTCTTCCGGAGTTGCGAGACTCAGACCATCCGGTCCTCCAGCTCCTCTGTATGGAGGGGAACAAAGCTCATGTACTCCCGGACCATCTGCGGGAAGGCCCTAGCCTCCATGAACCTGAGCCCAAGCTGCTCTGCCCATCTCTGAATGCCGAGATCCTGGGATACGACTGCGGCATCCAGATCCTTGGCGAGCAGCAGAACATCTATGTCCGGGGCGCTGTCGAGTATGCCGTATCTCAGGGCCGCCCTGTACTTCTCCCGGAACTTTCTTATTATGCTCCCCACCACCTCCCTCTCGATCTCCTCCCTCATCTGATCCAGGCTCTCACCTGTCGCGCTGATGGAGATGCATCGCGAGACAGCCTCCCATATCGCCTCCTCCGACACATTCATCCCCTTGTTTATCCTGCTCCTCATGTAGTCCACGTACTCGTAGAAGATCTTCGAGGGTATCTTGACCCTGTACCTGTCGGGAGTCTTCTTGACGAGCCAGGTATCGACCTTTCCCATTATCGCTATGTCGCAGTTGTTGTTCCTGACAAAATCCCTTATCTCGTTGTAAACCGAGGGGTACGGGACGTAACAGCTTATACCAAGATGCAGCCTAGCCTGTGCGACTCTATGCAGGATCGCAGACATGCCATCGCATAGAGTGCTGCAGCCCTCGCTCTCCCACGCCTGCGAGTCTGTGAGGGCGGTGGTATCGAAAACAAACCTCTGGCGCAACATCTGCTGGCTTTATGGATGACAAACTATTAAGATGTGACTGGTCACAGGCAGCCTGTCCTGGTGACCAATCTCAAGGAGTCAGCCCGCCTGGCTGATCTGAGCTCCTCCGCAAGCTGCATGATCCTGCCCTAAGACAGGACCAATCCGTTGTACATCCGCTCTACGGCGCAGTTTGTGAAAACATCACATGCGAAGATCACAGGATTCCCAGGATCACATGCATTATCGCGTATGCTGTCCCTGCCAGTGCGATCAGCCCCAGAAGTATCCTTGCGGCGACCGACTCCCTCAGAGAGCTTCTGTGAGCCACAGGGGCAGCCCCTGAGTAAACGGCGTCGGCTGTGGCATCCGAGCTCTCAGATCTCAGCGGCTCATCGTAAGATGCTTCATCATGCTCATAATCCGCAAAGCTCTCGATGACGTATGGACCCTCCAGAGCGATCTCCGGGCGGATGGTCTCCGTACGAGCCAGAAGCGATGGTGCCGCGGCTGACACAAGCACGGTCTGCGCGGGCACGATGGATGTGCTCCCGACAGTCCGCTCCTCAGATACATCAGCTGCAGATCCCCTGAGATTCGCTGAACCCACCTCGACCACAGGCACCTCCCTGATCTCCGCGATGCTCTCCGCCTTTCTCCTTATCCGCTCGGTCCTGCCAACCGGTCCGGCTTCTGAGAGGTTCATGGACTCGTCCCATGCGTATATCCAGCCGGTCCTGTCGATCTCAGAGAGCAGGCTCTCTGCTGCTGCCCAGCCGATGCTCAGCAGGGCCTTTCTGTGAGCACCGTAGTTCAGTATGTCAGATGGGCTCATTCCCTGTACGAGCTCAGATCTTCCAGCCATCTCTAACGTCTCGGCGATCTTCTCGAAGCCCTCCACCTGCGATGCCCGGAGGTGCTCAGCCGCTCTTCTCAGGTTCGCGGAGGAGTCCCTCCGCTGCTTCTCATCATCCAGCGCTCCGTTGATGGCGACAAGCGCTTCGTACATCTCCTTATACGATCCAGGACTCCTGGCAAGCTCCCGAATGCCCCCCATCAGGTACTCGCATGCCACAGAGACCATGCCGAGTATCCGCCACGGCTCCGCTGCGTAGAGGTCTATGCTCCATAGCTCCTTTATCCCCTGCAAGCAACGGACAAGTGAGGCGACCTTCTCTCTCTCCTTCGATGCTGTGCTGGCGATCGTGCTCTCGAGCGCTGAGATGGCTCTCTCGCACAGGGCGACGGCCTCGTCCTCGCGGGGGTCCGCGCGGAGCTTCACAAGATAAGAGAGAGACCTCGCCTGACCTGCAGCCGCCCTCAGCTCGGAGATGAGGATCCTGGGGTGGAGAGATAGCTCACTGAAGCAGTCGGATGCTCTTGAATAAAGCTGAGATGACTGCTTCACATCCCCTTCAGCCGCGTACCTTCTTGCGAGCAGGCTGTAAGCGGCTGCGAGCGCTGCAACCGTGTTCGGGTATACGGGAAGCATCTCCTTTCTCAATATCTTCAGCGCACGCTCCAGAGAATCCCTGGCGGAATCGGGATCCTCCTTATCGAGATAGAAGCGGCCCATATTCGAGAGAACTATGCCCGCGTTCTGGCTCTGGCCGAGGTCCTCGAAGATGGAGAGGCTCCTCTCGAAGCATCTCTTCGCGTCATCCCACCTCCCCTTCTCTGCGTATACCCTGCCAAGACGGCTCAGAAGCCAGGCTGCACTCCTGCGATCCCCAAGCTGCTCAAACATCCTCAGGCTCTTCTCGTAATAGAGCACAGCCAGCTCCTTCTCGCCCATCTCCGCGTATACCCTTCCAAGAGATCCGGTCATCTGGGCGACGCCGAAGCTGTCGTTGAGCTTCTCGAACCCCTTCAGACCCTTGAAGTAGCACTCCACGGCACGATCCCACTGGTACGCGCGCCTGTAGGCAGATGCGAGGTTCCCCATGACATGGGCAGCGCTGCCCGGATCCCCTGCGTACTCGAACCCCTCCAGCGCTTTTTTGTAGTAGACGATGGCCTTGCCCAGGTCGCCCTTCTGCGCATGGACCTGGCCGAGGTTGTTCATCAGCACAGAGCGCACATGCGGCTCCTCTGTCTGGGAGAGGGCCTTCGAGTAGCATTTCATCGCGATCTCCGGCATGCCCGCCCGCCGGCATATGTCGCCCAGCCTCTTCAGCTCGTAGATGTTGCTCAGGCACTCGGAGAGCTCGCGACACACCTCCTCATCGATATCACCATCGAGACAGCTCTGCAGGAGCTTCACAACAAGACTGGCGCACCTGCCCTCGACAGATCTGGGCTCGATATCGCGAAGGGCGCCGGTGCCCCTGGAGAACGACTCGAATATCTCATGAAGCACTACTAATTGGTCCATCAGTATATCAAATGAGTTATATCTTTAAATAGTTTTTGAATGAAAGAGATTCTAATCATTATATTCCAAGACTGATTTTAATTTAATTCATTATCTATTTAAAAATACAGAATATATATCATTTTCATACTAATATAACATTAGTTTCTTTAAACAAAAATAAAATTCAGTGTTCACGCTGCTGCCCGTTCGAGGGGCGGGAATATATTAAGCATGCTTTTAACTACCGATCATGAGCCTCAGATCTTTCCTGGAGGATCTCCGCTCGGGTGGCGTTCTGGAGGAGATCCACGAGCATGTATCCACAGAGTATGAGCTGGCAATGCGCGCATCCGGAAGGGGACCCATGCTCTTCCACAATGCAGATGGACACATGTGCTGCATAAACATACTTGGGAGCAGGGAGCTTCTCGCCCGTGCCCTGAGGATGGACGCCAGGAACCTTGCGCGCGATCTATCAGCTGTTGGATATGAGGGACGTGTCAGAGAGGTCAACTCATCGCAGTTCCAGGAGAACATCCTGGAGCCGGATCTCTCGCAACTGCCAGTGCTGAGACACTTCAGGGGGGACGGCGGGCGGTACATAACATCGGGCGTTGTCGTGTCGAGGCTGGATGAGAGGATCAACGCATGCGTTCACAGGCTGATGGTTTTGGATGAGAGAAGGCTGGCTGCCAGGCTTGTCCCGGGAAGGCACACGCACCAGATGTACTCCAGAGCAATCGAGGCAGGCAGGAGGCTGCCGGTGGCGATCGCAATCGGCGTTGATCCCGTGGTCCTAATAGCAGCCTCAACAAGGGTGCCTGAGAGCAAGGAGTTCGAGTACGCATCCGCTCTCAGAGGGGATGTGGTTGAGGTCGTGACCCTCGGCAACGGCGTTCCGGTCCCGCATGCAGAGATCGTTCTGGAGGGTTACCTGACGGAGAAGAGGGCTCCGGAGGGGCCGTTTGTGGACATCACCGGCACGATGGATCTTGTGAGGGAGGAGCCCGTCATAGAGATCACGAGGATGATGATGAGGGATGACGCGATCTATCACGCGCTTCTTCCAGCAGGCGGGGAGCACAGGATGCTGATGGGCGTGCCCTACGAGCCGCTGATATACAGAGAGGCATCAAAGGTCGTGAGTGTCAAGAACGTGCTTCTGACAGAGGGCGGGTGCACGTACTTCCACGCGGTTGTTCAGATAGATAAGAGGGACGAGGGAGATGGCCTGAAGGCAATAAAGGCTGCGATGGCAGCTCACGGGAGCCTGAAGCATGTGCTTGTTGTCGACACGGATATTGATATCCACGATCCGAGGGATCTGGAGTACGCGATCGCCACCAGGGTTCGCGGCGATCAGGACATCTACGTGTATCCGAATGTGAGGGGAAGCACGCTGGATCCGAGATCTGTGGATGGGATAACGACAAAGGTAGGGGTCGATGCGACCGCAAAGCTAGACAGGCTCTGGAAGTTCAGGCGCGTGGCCAGACCATGGTGAGAGATGCAGAGCATCCATGCACCTGAGCATCCGCATTGCGATCGTCAGGATCAGATCATGCGAGTTCAACGTCGCGGCCGCCAGGGATCGAGAATGGCTTTCCATGGCCTGGAATCACAATCCTGGCGATGCCGGCGATCCTGTGCATGCTCTTCATGGCGAGAGCCCTGTCCACATGTAGCCTCGGCGGAAGATCCTTGATGTGGTTGTCAGCGGTTGGCAGAGCATCGCCGGCGATTACTATCTCACCGCTGCAAAGAACAGATATGCTGTCCAGGGTGTGACCGGGTGTTTCGATGACCCTCACGCCCCGCGCCAGAACGCAGCCCTCGCGGAGACCTGTATGGTAGGAGAGCACATCTGCGCTGCGGAAGATACCGTTGCAGCCCGTATGATCCTCATGGAGATGCGTGTTAACCACGATCTCTATGTCGTCTGGCGATGCCCCTGCTCTTCTCAGGCCATCAAAAACAATATCCTTCTCATCAGCGGATCCTGTATCCACCACCAGAATCCTGTCTGAGATGATCAGCGTCACGGACGAGCTTGCGTAAAGGATGTTTCCGGCCTCGTCCCTCTTGAGAGAGCCCGGCTTTACGAGCACGATTCTCATGGAACAGATCCCTACTGTGCTCAAAACTTAATGGCTGAGAACCCCGATCTTTGATTTCACCGACTCTTCGATCCATCAGGGCTCTTCTTAGCTCCTGTGATTACAGCTTTGCTATATCCGAGGGCCTGCGCACCTCTATCTCGCTTCTGCCCATGTACTCTGAGATGCGTCCTCTGACCTCGATGCGATCACCCGGTGAAAGGCTCCCTCTGACCCTCTCTGCAACCCTCGCGGGGAGGAAGATCTGCATCGGGGTTGAGTCCAGCGTGATTATGAGATGGCCGCCGGTGCGGGTCTCTCTGATGCTGACAATACTTCCGCTCAGAGAGATCTCGTCATCGGATCCAGAGGCTCCAAATGCCCAGTAAGCGACTGCCAGAGAGGAGAGGGCCATCAGAAGCAGGACTACCGCTATCTTCTCCTCCCTCTGAAGCCAGATGCCCACTGCCCCCCGCAGCTCTTACTTCTTGTTCTCCTTGGGACCGAACCGCTCCATCCACGCAGCGTTGAGCGCCTCGAGACAGCTCTCACAAACGCCCTTGTATGCGCCCTCGGGATTAGCAAGCGTGTGCACCTTGACCTTTATCGGTATCAGAGTCGGCTTTGCCACAGTACAGAGATCACAGTCTGCCATAGAGAACTCCTCCTGCTAGACCTGCTGGCGCTAATACAAATTTAAGCTTTCTCTCGCCAGGTGCGAGCACCTCCAACAGACTCGCTGGCTGGAACATATTTTGCCTCAGGCAGAGCAGGCCAAAAAAGGCACATCTCTGCAATTCGGTGGATCAGTAACATTACAGGGTTATGGTGCCAGGTGGCTTCTGTGCCGTCCTGGACGAGCACCATCCATGGCGGCGGTTCGTCATATTGTGCAGCAAATGCTGTAACAACGAGTGCATATAAAAAATAAAATATGCCGGTGCCGAAAGCTTAATCTCAAGATAGAAACAATCTCAAAAAGATGAATCTAGAGTTCCACGGTGCAGCGGGTGGTGTTACAGGTTCGCACATGGTTCTGGATGCCGACGGCATGCGAATCGGAATTGATGCGGGTCTCTTTCAGGGCAATGAGGCATCCAGGGACCAGGCAGATCTCGGTCATGATCCGCGCTCGATGCGAGTGCTACTGCTCACGCATGCACATATCGATCACAGCGGACGCGTGCCGCTATTGATCAAAAGGGGCTTCTCAGGTAAGATCATCTCAACCGCCGCTACGGTAGACCTCTGCGAGATCATGCTCAAGGACTCTGCACACCTTATGATGGAAGCAGCAGAGCATGAGATCCAACACAGTGATCAGCGACGCAACCCATTCGACCGACCACTTTACGAGGAGAAGGACGTTTTAGCGGCCATGAAGCACTTCACAGCGATTAGATATGATAAAGAGCACGACCTGGGTCGGTTTTCGATCAGATTCAGGGACGCTGGTCACATCCTGGGATCGGCGATTATCGAGTTATCATTCGGCAAGAAGAGGCTGGTCTTCAGTGGCGATCTCGGACGGCCAGGTGCTCCATTTCTTCGCGATCCTGAAAAGATTGATGGGGCAGACTGGCTGGTGCTTGAATCCACCTATGGCGATATGGATCATGGGGATATCGCCGAGAGAGGCAAGATGCTGCTGGATATCATTCTTGAGACGCTGGACCGAGGCGGAAATGTCGTGATTCCAGCCTTTGCCGTCGGGAGGACGCAGGAGATACTGTACGAGCTGAATCCATATGCTGAAAGGGGAATGCTAAATGGGGTGAGCTGCTTCGTTGACAGTCCGATGGCGATCTCTGCGACCGAGATCTACGCTCGTCACCCAGAATGCTTTGATGAGGAGACGCTCTCTCTGTTGAGAAGTGGAGACAGCCCGCTTGAGTTTCCTGGAATCCGGTATACAAGGTCGCGGGATGAGTCCAAGGCCATATACGATCACAAAGGGCCTCGCATCATAATCTCAGCGAGCGGAATGTGCACCGGCGGCCGGGTTCTGCATCATCTGATAAAGAATCTGGAGCATAAGGACTCCACGATACTCTTTGTGGGTTATCAGGCGGATGGAACGATAGGTAGAAAGCTACTGGACGGGGCAAGAAAGATTCGAATAATGGATAAAGATCTGGATGTTAAGGCCCAGATCAAGTCACTTGATGCATTTTCAGCTCATGCCGGCCGAAATGAGATCTTGAGCTGGCTGCGCTCGTTCAGGCAGTTCCCGGACAAGATCTTCCTCAACCATGGAGAGCATCGAGCAACCAGAGCACTTGCAGAGGCGATAGGAACCGAGTTCGGCTCAGAGGTCGTCATCCCGGCGAGGGGGCAGAGGTACAGGCTGTGCTGAGCCATAGCTGGAGAAATCAATCTTCATCGGGGTATTTTTGGCGTTTGGCGCTGGTTTCTGCTGGTATTACAAGTTCAGACGCATGCCTCCTTGTGGGATCTATGTCGCATCATGCCAGTACACGCTGATTTCTGACAACTTTTAAGTTACGCTCTTATCCATATGATGACTTGCCAGAAGAGGCACCGGCCCAGCTATGCGTTCTTGGATGACGAACATGTGCCTACAACAACCTGCTGCTTGACCTCTAAGTTGCTGAACACACAAGAGCGTTAAGTTATTCAAGACCAGGGCCCGAGATAGAATCTTAGCACAAATTTATTAAGTGATGAGGGTGAGATTAACGTGGGGGATATCATTGAAAGTAACATATACAGATAAAAGTGGGAAAAAGGTAGAGCAGACATTTAGTACCGAGGAAGAGGGCAAGAAGCTGAAGGAGAAGTTCAAGGCGCTGGGAATAACAGATGCAAAGTGGGAATGGTAACCAGAGACTATCTCAGCAGAAAGGGATTTGCTTCCTGCATCATCGCCCATAAGTATCTTTAAAAGATCAGTTTCGCTCCGAATACAGGCGGATCTTCGCCTTATTCGGAACATGTATTTGAGACTAGGCTGGTGAGATTGTGAATAGATTGGCCATATTAGTGGCGATTTTTGCACTGCTTGGATGCTCGGCTGCCCTTGACGCGAAGGTGATCACACCATGCGAGAGGACCCTTGTAGTCGATCTTGGAGAGGGTTACTACATTAATGCGGGCGACATCGATACATCCTCTGGTATCTTCATGGAGAACTTCACGATAAGCGGTGAGGCCGGTAAAGCAGATGCGGTGGTGTTCACGCCATACGATGAGATCCTGAAGATGTTGAGCAAGGAATCATTCCTGGATATAATGTCGGTGGCGCTGATGGTCGAGGCCACAAAGGAGGGATACGAGACCGGAAACTGGACCGCTTCCAGCTACTACGGAGCGCCTGTGATCGTGCATAACATGACATTCACCTCAGGTACCCTTGCGGGCAGCGATGGATACCTTGCGGTATGGCACGCGGGAGATGAGAGCTACATAATGCTGTTATCCATGCTGGACAGCAACACCACATCACGGATTATCAGCACTGCAAGGATAGTCTAGATGTTCTCCCCCTGGTAGGCTCCGCTGTAGGCTCTCTCCGCAGCGCCCTTCATGGTGATGAAGACGAGCTGCATGAGCCTTGCGTTCTTTTTGATGCGTATACCATGCGGGTTGTGAACCACGAGAAGCGACTGGGATCTACCATTGTACCCGGGATCCCAAACCGCAGCGGAGAGACTCGCCCCGCATCTAAGAAGGCTTGATCTGGGAAGCGCGAAAGCCATCATATCCATGGGCATCCTGACGATCTCGTTGAACGTCACCAGATAAGCGCCCTGCTCCAGGAACGCCCATCCATCTTCATCATACTGAACGACCTCGGTCTCTGCGACCCTGCGCTCGCTGTTGTCGAGGTCGATTGATCCCGACGACACAAACCTCTCGATGCTTCTGGCAGTGAGATCAATACCACATATCTGCTCCTGGATCTCTCTGTCTGCAAACGACTCCAGGTAGCTCAGAGCATCCCTTCCAGAGATCACCGACATGACCATCCCCAAGGGTTAAATTCGATGAGACCTTAAATATCATGGGGTGCTCCGGACCGGTCTCTTTCTGGGGGTGAAGCGTGTCTGTGCATCCCGGGGATGGAAGTTTGGATGGAATGATAGTATTCGAGGTGGAGATCGAGGATCCCACCGTCATGCGCTCGAGAATAATCTGGCCGACCGCAGAGGGCCCGTGGATAGAGGGCGGCGTGGATGAGCTTGTTGTTCATCTCATCTACGCGATGTGGTCTGCATATAACACAGCCTGGGCCCTGTCTCTCGTGATATCAAGCCGGTATGCGGATCTCGGCATCTCGGTCTCAGAGTCCCTCTCGAAGCTCATCTGCACGCTGGGCGCTGTGGAGATAAGCGAGATACGAATGGACAAAAACGCCCTCGAGGAACTCAGGAACAGCAGAATAGAGCCGTGACAATTGGGACACAGAAATCCGGTATGCATCGGCAGCATGAAACCTGTCGGGTGCAGATTTTGTACTTACATTGAGACCATAAGCCCTCGACCCGCTGAATCTATGCGGTACTGCGTCAGATAAAAGATCACGATTTCCGCGAGGTTGTATGGTTCCCTATTGATACAGAATCGGTATCTCGATGATGATCTCCGTGTGGATCGCGGTGTTTCCTGGATTTCCGCATGCAGCGATGCTGCTCATCACCTAGATCATCTGTAGATCGCTTCTAGATCTTATCTGACTCACATATAAAAATCAACCTTTTATTCCCTGGCGCACCCTCTCTGCATGTATGATGCTTAAAGAACTGATCATCGGACTGGTGATCGTCGCAGGCCTTTCTGCTGCGATGAACCCAGAGGATTATGATGCTCTTTACCCAACAGAGTATCCGGATCAGCCGGCTGACTATTACCAGCCGCCGCCTGATAGCGCATATTTCACAAATGAGGAGCCTGCAGATGCCGGCAGCCTGGTTGATCAGGGCGCTGTGGATGACCCATCTGTCCTGAGCAGCGTGCCAGAGGGAAACGGGCTGTGGATAGTTGATGGTTTGAATTATGAGCACACGGTCAGCCTGAACGTGCCGCCAAAGAGCTGGGCGAACCAGGAGATAGTGCCATCGGTAGGTGGTGACCTGGTCATATACTACGAGTACCCGACCGGCCAGATAGTCACACAGCATCTGGGTCGCGTGCGCCCATACCACAGATACTGGGCATGGTTCTACGGGCCGTTCCCCGGCGTCTACAAGGTATGGTACGTGATTGATGGCGTCTACAGGAGCAACTACGTCTGGTACTACGTCCGCGAGGACTGGCCGTGGTGGTACGGAGGCTACACGTTCACAACATACTATTACACGCTTCCGGTCAGGTACTACTACAGGCCAATAGTGTATGAGCCGATACGATGGACCTACAAGTACACATGGGAGTGGAGGTCAACAGGGCACACATGGCATGACGGCCGGCACGATGGACATCATGACGGCAGACCTGGCGGAAGGCGCGAGTTTGTCACAACTATCATAGATCCGTGAGGATCTCCTTCCATAAAGACTTTCTTCGCGAAGTACGCAGGCTGTTCATATTTTATACTATAATTTTAAGCGTACAACATTATGACGAAGATTCTTGAAAGAATAATAAAATATATGAATATAAAGCTACTTATCAAACATAGCAGATCAATTGCAACAAAAAGATAGCATTTATTATCATTATATTTCAGAATTGTTTTATCCACACCGAGTCCCACTATGCCAAGCGACTTTACATTCTCAGGTTTGTAATCCAGGGACTCCTTGAATCGTGTGATCCAGTAATGCACACTTGACTTACCCACACCAAGAACTGCTGCCGTCCTCCTAACGCTGGATGAGACCACGTAGGTAGCTATCGCGAAAAGCTTAACTTCTAAAGGCACCTTATTTCTGCTGAAGAGAGGTAAGCTGGATAACGCAGAAATCAGAGTGCTGGATGTCATCCGGCATCACCTCTCTAAATTTCAGTGAGCTAATTTTATACTCAGTTCTGTTTTTTATCTTATTCGGACAGGTCCGATTCGAGTAATACGCAGCGCAACTATCATGGAAGCATCGAGATGTACGGCATGTGGCTGACAGCAGCCTTTTTAAACAATGACCTATCACCAGATCCGGACTATTATGCTTGAGAAGGAGATACTGAGGCTGAAGTCTGAGAGAAATGCCATCATACTCGCGCATAACTACCAGCCAGCGGACGTGCAGGACATCGCCGATCTCACCGGCGACTCCCTGGAGCTGAGCAGGGCAGCAGCCACAATCGACTGCAAAGTTCTCGTCTTCTGCGGCGTGGACTTCATGGCGCAGACAGCAGCCATACTCTCTCCTGAGAAGATCGTCGTACATCCGGACAGGAGCGCCTGCTGCCCGATGGCGCAGATGATCTCGCCCCAGGATGTGAGGTCGCTGAGAGAGAGGTATCCTGATGCTGCGGTGGTCTGCTACGTCAATTCCTCAGCCGAGGTCAAGGCTGAAAGCGATATATGCTGCACATCCGCGAATGGTGTGCAGGTCGTCAACGCCCTGGATGCTGATGAGATCCTGTTCATACCGGACAGGAACCTCGCAGCTTACATCGCCAGGCACACTGATAAAAGGATAATCCCCTGGAACGGTTACTGCTACGTCCACGACAGATACAACGCATCAGACGTCCTGGAGGCCAGGAGAAAGCATCCTGATGCTGAGCTTCTCGTCCATCCCGAGTGCAGGCCTGAGGTCATAGAGCTGGCAGATGGCGTGTACAGCACCTCAGGTATGCTGAAGCATGCGAGAGCCAGCGGCGCGGACGAGTTCATAATAGGGACTGAGATCGGTATCCTCCACAGGCTCTGCGCTGAGAACCCGCGGAAGAGGTTCTACCCGCTCAGCACAGGTGCTGTATGCGAGGACATGAAGAAGACATCGCTGAAGAAGGTCCTGAGAGCTCTGGAGACGCTTTCCCCCCGAGTCGAGGTCCCACAGAGCACAGCGGTCAGGGCGAGACGTGCGATAGAGAGGATGCTCGCTGTCTGAGATCCGCAAAAACAAAGGTTCACCTTTTTGATGTGCAGGAAATTATATAAAGAAGATGACAGATCCCTGCGAATTCGGCGGGTCGGTAACCTTGCAAAAAGAGGCGAATTCGATTGCTTTGAAGTTACCAGCGCTTGCCTCTCCTACGGTTCGACTAAATGAGCCAGACCAGATCGATATGGCTCATCAATGATACCCCTATTGTTTAATACACTCATCTATTCAGCAACTTAGGGGTCGAGAGGCAGGTTGCCGAAAGCCCTCATTCTATAGGAGCGCGTAGCAGGACCGGTGCCGCTACAGGCGAGTTATCAGATGGATAAGAGCGACAAATGTTACTTCTTTCCGGGAATTTCTCTACTTCAGCATAGTTACTTCTGCAACGCCAGGATAGGAGATATCGGCCGTTTGGTTGAAGCCAATGGTTAGCGGGCGCTCAGGCCATATTCGGTACATTCATGTGGGCCGCGTTCATACGACGTTCGCGAGAAAGTACATGAGGTGATGGAGGTGGTGCTTCGAGGCGCGCCTGAGTTTGGCGGATATCACGAGTTACATTTCCATCCTGCTCGCCATTGCAAGAGCATAATCCTCCTTTGATCTGCCCCTGCTCTCCGTCAGTGCAGCCTTCAGCATCGATCCATGCTCCTTCAGCCAGTCGAACTTTGTGCAGGATTCAAGGTCATCACATCCAAGAGGTATTTATATTGACCTGCCAGCTCGCTGTAGCACAGAGCATCATTCAAGCCCATAACAGTAAAGCGAACCTTCTCCCGGGTCGGCTTCATATTCCGGACTACGATGCCGGAGTTATATGAAACGCGAAATAATTTCGGGCCTCCACAAAGGTGCCTTGGCGGAGCAATAGATATCATCTCCTCTTTATCGGCTTTCCACAGTGAGGACACACCATCTCGTGGCTCTCCCTTCTCCTCTGAAGGGCCTCGCTGAAGCCGGATGCGATTATGCCAGCTGGCAGAGCGAAGAGACCTATTCCAAGCATAACTACCACAGAGCCTATGAGCTTGCCAGCGGGCGTTACAGGGTACACATCGCCGTAGCCTACGGTTGCCAGAGTCACCAGACCCCACCACATGGCTGCGGGTATCGATGAGAACTTATCGGGCTGTGCATCATGCTCCACCTCGTACATAAGCGTGGATGAGACCAGGAGAAGTATCAGCAGCGAGACAAAGACCAGTACAAGCTCATCCTTCTTCATCCTGATGACATCCTCGAATAGATCGATCGACTCTGTGTATCTCACGAGCTTCATGATCCTGAGCAGCCGGAAGAGGCGTACCACTCTGAGAACCCTCATGTCCGGAAACACGAATGGCAGATAGAATGGCAAAAACGCAAGCAGGTCAGCAACCGCAAGCGGCGTTCTCATGAACCTGAATCTTCCCCGTATGGGGTCGCTGAAGCGGGGATCGACTGTGCACGACCAGACCCGGAGAATGTATTCTACGGTGAAAACGGCAACAGAGAACATCTCGAAGAGATCGAAGAGATGCGCAAAGCGCGCGTTTATCCACCAGACGGTCTCAAGCACCACTGCCGTAACGTTTAGGACTATGAGACATATTATGAAGACGTCGAACCATCTCCCCTCATCGTCCCCGGGCTCAAGAAGCCTGTGGACATGATGCTTGATCCCTGAGCTCATTCGCGGGAGCTGAGGTAATCTCCAGATAAAACACTTTCCTCCAGGTGGGTTGGGAGATGTGCACTCCTCTCAGGTCATGAGTGTTTGGTACGAAAATGTCCTTTGATGCGGTCGTGGACCCGTATAACCGAATTCAGATCATGTTTCCTCATTTCATGTAGCATTATGCCGGTGTACTCTGATTCCTGAAAGCCACTTCAGCTATTCAAGCACACAGCCCTTTGACGCCATACCATTTCATCCACATGGGTGACCCCGCGTTGTGAGCAGTTTTATCCAAAAAATTAATAAATCATGTAACTCATTTCATACTTGTAACATCAAACGAGTGACATATTAATTATAGTAATAATACATTTAAATTATCTAACAATCATAAAATTAAGTTATATCAGGTGGTTGTAGTTTGGCTGTTCATATGCCCATTTCGCTAAAAAAATATGATTGCATCATCAAGATAGATCACATCTGGCTATCCAATTACGCCGTATCATTTCTGCTCATACTCATCCTCAACTTTGTGCTTCCCAGAATGATGCCTGGCGATCCGCTGCATGCCATCTACGGGGAGGAGGCGCTGATAGCAATGACCCCGGAGATGGAGGCTGAAATAATAAAGAGATTCGCCCTCGACCAGCCATGGCACGCACAGCTGCTCACATACATTGTTGCACTGCTCAGGGGTGATCTCGGATACTCCTACTACTACAGAACCGGTGTCTCGGATGTGATAATAAGCTTCCTCCCATGGACTCTGCTCCTGACAGGTCTTGCGTTCATCATCTCATCGTGCATAGGAGTGGTTCTGGGCATAGAGTCCGGCTACAGAAGGGGCTCGAAGCTGGATGGTTGCATGCTTTCAGGAATGATGTTCCTGGGAGGCATGCCCGACTTCTTCATCGGAATAGTTCTCCTGCTGCTCTTCGGCGTGACTCTGGGATGGGCCCCTCTGGGAGGGGCGATGAGTCCATACGCCGGGCATGATGGGATTGATCTGGTTCTGGATCTCGCCCATCACCTTGTTCTCCCTCTGATTTCTCTTGTGCTCGTACAGCTCGCCCCCACATACCTGCTCACAAGAAATGCCATGCTAACAACGCTCAGGGCCAGGTTCATAATGACGGCGAAGGCGACGGGTTTGAAGGAGGGGGCGATAAGATACAGACATGCCGGCAGGAACTCGCTTCTGCCTGTCGTGACAGCGATGGGAATGCGCGTGCCGAACATGATAACAGGTGCCCTCTTCCTGGAGATAGTCTTCTCTTACCCCGGCGTTGGAACGCTGCTCAACACCGCGCTCAGCGCCCGGGACTACCCGCTCATACAGGGGGTGCTGCTGATCGTCACGGTAACCGTACTGGTGACGAACTTTCTGGTGGATATGACCTACGTCCGCCTGGATCCGAGGGTGAGATATGCACGTTGATCTCTGGAATGAGATGAGATCCAGCTCTGCTGGAGTATTCGGGATGGTGATAGTTGCGGTAATCGCAGGCCTTGCGTTATCCGCTCCTATCATAGCTCCATCATACAGGGATATCGGGCCGGTCTTCAGCCCGCCGTCGGAGGAGCATCTGCTCGGCACAGACGATCTCGGTCAGGATATCGCGGCCAAGCTGATACATGGAGCGAGGACATCGCTGATAATCGCATTGGGGGTGTCACTCCTCTCAGTGGTGATAAGCGTGATCATGGGGGGAAGCGCAGCGATGCTCGGCGGCACATACGACAGGGTCTGCATGAGGGCTGTGGATGCTGTGATGTCTTTACCCTCAGTGGTCGTGATGATACTTGTGGCAGCCTATATCCGCCCGAATCTGTGGCTGCTTATAATCCTGATTTCTCTCTTCAGCTGGCCGGGCGGTGCGAGGATCGTTAGATCGCAGACGCTATCGCTCCGGGAGAGGCTGCATGTCATGGCTGCCCGCACCTTCGGCGCCTCCCGGAGATACCTTCTCTGGAGACACATCCTCCCTGACCTGGGGCCGGTCCTCGTGGCAATAATGATACAGGATGCCAGGCGCGCTGTTCTCATGGAGGCTGGCCTGGCATTTCTTGGTGTCTCAGACCCGATGGTGGTGAGCTGGGGCAGGATGATGAAGCAGGCGATGTCATTCACGTATCTGGATGTATGGAAGTGGTGGCTGATTCCAGCGGGTGCTCTGCTCTCGTTAACGCTTGTAGGTTTGAGCCTGATCGCCGCATCACTCGAGAGGGCGATGGATCCGAGGCTGCAGGAGGATGTCTGATGCTGGAGATATCTGGACTCAGAGCGCGGTATGGAGAGCATGAGGTCCTGAGAGGCATAGATCTCAGGCTTGAAAAGGGCGACTCCCTGGCGGTCGTCGGAGAGTCCGGAGCGGGCAAGACAACGCTGGGGCTGGCGATAATGCGGCTCACCGGCGCCCGGCTCGACGGCGATATGGTCTTCGATGGTATGAACCTCCTCGAGCTCTCAGAGGGTGAGATGAGGCGTCTGCGTGGGGACAGGATGGCAATGGTATTCCAGAACGTCGAGGATGCGCTCGATCCGGTTTACACCGCAGAGGAGCAGGTCTCCGAAGCGATATCGGCTCACAATAAATGGAGCAGGACGCGTGTGAGGGAGAGGGCACGCGCACTGCTCACCGCAGTCGGCCTAGACGAGATGAGGTACAGGCTTTATCCTCATCAGCTCAGCGGAGGGGAGAGGCAGAGGGTTCTCATCGCCATGGCTCTTGCCAACGACCCGGATCTTCTGATCCTAGATGAGCCGACAGCTTCTCTTGATGCGCTCACGAAGGCTGATATCGTGGAGCTTCTCAGATCCGCAACCTCAGATCGCATTTCTATAATAATCACACACGACATATCGCTCGCATCGTCGCTATCCAAAAAGATGGCAGTGCTCTACTCCGGCGTGATCATGGAGATGGGCAGGACGGGAGATCTGATAAGAAACCCTAGACATCCGTACACCAGAGGTCTTCTGCGATCATTTCCGAGCATGAGAACAACAAAGGACCTCCAGGGGATTCCGGGGAGGACCATCCCTGGGATCGGTGGATGTCCATTTCACCCGCGCTGCACTCAGAGGATAGAGATATGTGAGGTGGAAATACCGAGACCCGCGGAATTGAACGGCAGGCTGATCGCGTGCCACAGGGGTGGCATAGTCCCGCTGCTGGAGATCAGGGATGTGAGCAGGAGTTTCAACGGTTTTCCCGCGGTATCGCATGTCAGCCTCACGCTCTACGAGGGCGAGACGATCGCGCTTGTGGGCGAGAGCGGATCCGGAAAGACCACGCTTGCAAAGATCATCATGGGTCTCGTCGAGCCCGACTCTGGAGAGATACTTCTTGAGGGCCAGAGGGCAAGATGGGACGCTGGATTTTACAGGCGCGTGCAGATGGTATTCCAGAACCCGAAGGAGTCGATAAGCCACAGGCTGAACGTGCTTCAGGCTGTGAGGGAGCCCCTGGACGTGCAGAAGATCGGAAGCGAGGAGGAGAGGATCACAAGAGCGATGAGGGCTCTGGAGAGCGCCGAGCTGCCCACAGATCCTGAGTTTCTCAGGAGGTATCCGCACCAGCTCAGCGGTGGCGAGGCGCAGCGTGTCGCCATTGCGCGGGCTCTGGTCATGCATCCAAAGCTCCTCATTGCTGATGAGCCCACATCAGCGCTGGATCCGAGCGTCCAGGCGAAGATCCTGAAGCTGCTCATGAACCTGCAGGAGCGTATGGGTCTATCGATCATTTTCATAACGCACGACATCGCCCTGGCGAGAAAGGTGAGCGACAGGGTCGCGGTCATGCTCAGAGGCAGCATAGTTGAGGAGGGACCGTCGGGCGAGGTTCTAAGAGAACCAGCGCATCGGTACACAGCCTCGCTTGTGGAATGCGCATCCATTTGCACCAGGATGATGGAGGCACATGCCGTGGAGCGGCAGCATGCTGACTTTTGATGAGCCCGTCTCAAAACTGCATCAGCAAATGCTGCTATGGGGCAGCGTCTCCGGTTGGTACGAAAATGGTTATTGAATGCAGACCACTTTTCATTCACATGGGTGATCTTGCGTCATGTGCGTTTTTCCAGAACCTCCACTTGACGGCTGTTTTTGAGAAAGGCTCGATGTGACTTCCTTCCCTGATGGGGAAGAGCTGCCTGCGCTTCGACAAAGTCGAAGGTTTCACAGATCCGGTTATCCGGTATGCTTCTGCTAGCGTGGAAGCAGTTACAAGCCCTGGCCTTCAGGCCTGAGCAGTTGCGTACTCGAAGTTACGAGCTGCTGCAGATGAGCATCTCAATTCGCCAGATGATCATGCATCAGTGACACTCAGATGCACACTTTCTATAAATATCTACAAGTTTCAAAACAAATTATTTATATGATTACGTTATTTCCATTATATGTAAAAGCTCTTTGGTTAATGGTGGTCGTGGATGAAGGATTACACTGTAAAGGTGCTGGACGATCGGGATCTGGAGTTCATCGAAGCGCTCAGAAGCCTCGGAGTGCAGAGGAATGTCGCAGCTCTGGTCACATATCTCTCAAACGCAAAGGAGGTCTCCTCGAGGGAGATTGAGATGGGCACAGGGCTGAGGCAGCCGGAGGTCAGCATAGGGATGAGGTTCCTCAGACAGAACGGCTGGATCGAGGAGCGCGATGTCAAGGGCGAGGGCAAGGGCAGGCCCATGAAGGTGTACGCCCTTAAGGTCTCGATAGACGAGATCATAAAGCATTTCGAGGATCAGAAGCTGAAGGAGTCTGCCAAGGCGATGGAGTCGATAAGGAAGCTCAGGGAGCTGACCTCCACCGCCTGATCTCCTTAGAGAGAAAATATAATTAAGGTGGAGCACAAATTGATCAGAGGGAGTAGCTGAGCAGCGGTGATGATTCTTGCGAGGTTCTGTTGGTGTGATAGTGGGTGAGACAAGCCCACTGCAGTTCAAATTCATGATTCACGGCGCTGTGGGCAGGGGCGACTACGTGAAGGTGAGGGGGGAGGGCAAGAGCTGGATACTCGCTCAGGTCGAGGAGATAAGGAGATCGAACACCGCGTACAGCATCGCCCACATGGAGAGGGGCTGCACACAGACATGCAGGGAGTGGGTTGTTGCGGATGCGCGTGTTATAGGTGTGCCCTCGGACGGTCGCATAAGATCGCCCGCAACGCCACCCAGGCCTGGTGAGGAGGTTTTTGCAGCCGATGAGAAGATGATAGCTGCTGCACTTGGTCTCTCCAAAGGCGATATGTACATAGGCATCCTGAAAGGCCACGATCTGAGGGTGGAGCTGGATGCCAACACTCTTGTGCAGAAGCACTGCAGTGTTCTGGCCAAGACCGGCAGCGGCAAATCGTACACCGCTGCGGTGATCCTGGAGGAGCTGCTCGATAAGGGTGTGGCGCTTCTCGTGATAGACACGCACGGCGAGTACGGCTCGATGAGGTACCCGAACAGGGAGGGGGACTTCAGCAGGTTCGGGGTGAAGCCAAAGGGCTACAACATAACTGTATACACTCCAGCGAATCTCGCAGTAAACCCGAGGGCTGACAGGCCGTTCAGGTTCGACGGACTGAACCTCTCTGCCAGAGATATCTCCAGGATGCTTCCAGATGACCCGACGAACGGCTCTGTGGCGCTTCTCTACGAGGCGATAGCGGCTCTGAAGGCTGAGAGGGAGAGCTACGATCTCGAGGACATACTGAGACAGGTCGAACGGTCCAGCTCCAAATCGAAGTGGACGCTTATCGGGCAGCTCGAGCAGCTCCTCGAGATGGGGATCTTCTCAGGGGAGCCGACGAGGCCTGAGGAGCTGCTCCAGCGGGGCCATGCGTCTGTGATCGACATGACCGGGGTCCCACAGGAGATGCAGCCGATGATAGTTGCAAAGCTTCTCACAGATTTATTCGAGGCACGGAAGCTTGGAAGGGTCTGCCCCGGGATGGTCGTCATAGAGGAGGCACACAACTACATACCCGAGAGGGGAACGGGCAAGGCAGCGTCAACATCTATAATAAGAACGATCGCTGCAGAGGGGCGCAAGTTTGGCATGGGTCTGATGATAATAAGCCAGAGGCCTGCAAGGGTCGATAAGAATGTTCTGTCCCAGTGCAACACCCAGATAATAATGCGTGTGACTAATCCGAATGATCTCAAAGCCCTCTCGAAGGGGCTGGAGGGGATGAGCTCCGAGCTCGAGGAGGAGATCAAGAGGCTTCCTCCAGGGACAGCGATGATAGTGAGCAACGAGATCGAGAGGCCCATTGTGGTTAACATAAGACCCAGAAGGTCGCGGCATGGCGGCGTGAGCACCCCTATAGTGATGACCGAACAGGGAGTGAAAGGGCCTGCGCCCAGGAGAGAGCCGCAAAAGGGCCCCGGTGTGTTCCTGAGAAAGGTCCTCGGTCCGAGAGGCGCTTGATGTCTAATTTATTCCTGCTCCTCCCGTGAATATTTTTGAAATGCACTGTAGATGACTCGCTTGGTGGCTCGCCCTAAAAAAGCGGCTTTTTTCCAGGGACTCGCTGGCAGCCCTCATCCCGCTTTTTGTCTGTATGCGCCCACTCTGGAAAACCTCGATACACTGAGCATGAGCACCCGGCCCTGCATCAGGTCATGCTGCAGGGCCCGTCCCTGGATGCTCTACGCGGTAAGACGCACATCGTTGACTGAGACAACCCCGGGCGACAGCGGCGAGAACGGGACGTCTATGTAGACAGGATCCTCGTAATCATAGATTGGTATGCCGTTCATCGTGTTGCCTTTTACATTGTAGAATCTGATCGTCGCTATGCTCTCCTGCCAGACAGGCGGATATATTGGGAATCCGATTATCATCGGGATTATGAGCCTGTTGTGATCATCATTGTAGTCCAGAACCTTGGTGCCTGCAGGTAGAAGAGTGCCGGTTTTTTCCATAACATCGCTCAGTCTCACATCGTTTGTCACTGTAATCCCACCTGGAAGCAGGATCTTGAGGTAAATCAGATCCTCAAAATCATATCCAGGAGAAGAGCCGCCTAAATCCATAAAGTATATGCCTGCGGTCATCGGTGGTGCTGGAAGGGGTTTCAGGTTCTTCCCATAATCTATATCACCTTCCTTTACCTTGGTGCCCGCCTTCAGTTCCCCTCTAGTTGTCAGACGAATATCATTTGCACTGATCTCGGCAGGAACTGCACTTCCGAAGTGAAGATAGACCATATCATCCTTATCGAAGATGTGTGGATTCGACCCGGTATCCCTGTATCCTATGTCTATCGGCACCTGGTAACCCCCAAAGTCGACCAGAGGATAACCCAGGTCTGGCGAGGTGTTATCGACCTTCGATCCGAAACCTGCTGATGCGACTCCAATCAGTATCACAAAGCCAACTGTGAGATACAGAGTACTGCTGGACATGGAAGCCTCCTTTTTGAAATAGGCTAAACTTAATTTTAAAGTTTTCTTATAAATGGCTTTTGGTTGCGCTTGTAGGGTCCCGAGATTATTTCGCGTCTCATCTAACTCCGGCGTAATAGTCGTAATCCGGAGACGCATCCATGTGAATTAGCGGACTGGTGAGAATGACGAAAAAGGAAGCATCAACGATACCGAAAATCCGGTTCAGTCCAGCTTTCCGATAAATCTCGGGGATGAGCATCGAAAAATACGGCATTAAGCCAATACTGGCCAGAGTAAAGCATCCCCAGACCAACAGGAAGCTAGAACAGTTCTTTGGAGAATATAACAGGCATAGATCAGCTTTTTCTTCATTTGAAGATTTTATACGATGGTATAACGACAGAACTCATGGAAGCCTGGATTTAGAACGAATTGGGACTCCTGAAATGACTTTCAGGCGAAAAATGCCTTTAGAAGCCTATTTTGCAATCACACACAGGTTGTTCTGGTTGTGAATAAAATATAAATAATTCAAACTGCATACAATTGGAACGACAGCGATATAATCTCAGGACTTTACAAATCTCAATTTCGAGCAATGGAAAAAGGTGGCGAAGATGCTCACCCCTTATGTCGTCCTGATGCCTCCGCTTCTTGAGTCAGCGAACCTGTTGAGCAGCCCGGGCAGGAGAGTCACCAGCAGGCCGAAGATGATCACCGCAATCACCTGGCTTGTGAATGCATCCATCCCATTCACCTCCCCATATGTTTTTACATGTTAATGTAGCGCAATAATAATTAATAATCATTACGGTGTTGGGTGGCACGCTGAATATGCAACGTGTTACTGCTTGCGGACCTGAGCGGTTACGATCTGCGCATGGATTGAGTCGCCATGGATGCGAGCGTGGTGACTCCACTGTGACAAATCGACGCCTTCCGATCATGCTATCTTCATAGATGGATCAGACGCAGATCCACAGCGTGCGGCGCGACTGCACACAGTCAGCAGCTGGTTGCCTGTACCCATGCTGTCGATGTCTTCGTGTGGCTGTGCTGCAGGATGATCGGGCAGATCTTACCGCGGTTATAAGGCACATGATTGCTTTGGATCACCGTGGACCGCACAGATTTTAATAGTTCCCTTTCCAACTCTCAGCAGCATGACCAACCTTATGTTCTGCAGCACAAACGGCTCGCCGGAGCGTGTCGACTTCAGGCAGGCACTTCTATCAGGCCAGGCTCCAGATATGGGCCTTTACATGCCGGAGCACATCCCGAGGATCAGCGCAGAGGAGATCTCGCGTTTCTCAGAAATGAGGTATCCTGAGATTGCATACAGTGTTGTGAGCCCCTACATCGGTGATCTCATCCCAGAAAAGGATCTCATCTCCATATTAGAGGACGCATACAACTTCGATGTCCCGATCGAGAGGGTCTTCGATCAGGCTCATATCATGCGTTTGGATCGGGGGCCAACCTGCTCATTCAAGGACTTTGCTGCCAGGCTGATGGGCAGGCTCGTTCAGTACTTCCTGGAAAGGGAGGGCAGGAGCATAATCATACTGACCGCGACTTCAGGAGACACGGGCAGCGCCGTGGCCCATGCATTCTACGGCCTGAGCAACGTTCGGGTTGTCGTTCTCTACCCGAGGGAGGAGGTCACCGAGCGGCAGAGAAAGCAGATGACCACTCTCGGCGGGAACGTGCACGCTCTGGCAGTGGACGGCAAGTTCGATGACTGCCAGGCTCTTGTCAAGAGAGCATTCGCAGATCCTGATTTGAGAGACCTCAACCTCTCCTCGGCGAACTCGATAAACGTCGGAAGGCTCCTGCCGCAGGCGGTCTACTACTTCTACGCATACTCCAGGATCTCTGATGGAGATGAGATCGTGGTATCAGTGCCGAGCGGCAACTTCGGCAACCTGATGGGCGGGCTCATCGCGATGCGTATGGGTTTACCCGTAAGGCGGTTTGTCGTGGCGACAAACGAGAACGATGAGTTTCCCGTGTTCATGCGCACAGGCGTTTACAGACCGATTCGACCCAGCAGGAACTGCATCTCAAATGCGATGAACGTGGGCCATCCGAGCAACCTCGCCAGGGTATTCGCGCTTTACGGCGGCTGGATGGATGAGAAGGGTGAGGTGAGAGGAGAGCCGGATCTCGATGCGATGCGCAGGGATATGTTCGCGGTCTCTGTGAGCGATGAGGAGACGAGAAAGACGATAAAGGAGGTGTACGAGCGTTACAGGGTGCTCCTGGAGCCGCATGGCGCTGTTGGATGGGCAGGGCTCATGAGATACTTTGAGGAGATAGAGCGCTGGGAGCCATCAGTCTCGCTGGAGACCGCGGATCCAGCGAAGTTCCCTGAGGAGATCGTTCGCGTGCTTGGAGTGGTGCCACCCATTCCGAGGGCGATGGCAGAGCTCGACAGCCTGGAGGAGCACATAGAGCGGATAAGCGGATCGTACGAGTCCCTGAAATCATATCTGAGAGGTCTGCGATGAGATTCGATGATATAGGAAGCTTTCCGCATGCCAGGATTGACGGGATGAGCGGAGAGGAGTACCTCTCTCTCGTGAGGAGCATAATGGAGATGAAGATCTCCGCTGGCGTCCAGGTGCCGACGTACCCGCAGCTCAGGGATATGATAGGCATGTTCCTGGACCCCATGAGATCCCCTGAGACCACAGAGGGGCCGTATCTGATCCGCAGGGATGCAGCCGAGATAATGGAGCTCGACGCCCTCAGATCGATCGGACGAAACATCCGGGTGTGTGTCACCGGACCTCTCGAGCTCTACATATCGGAATTCGGATCGACAGAGTACGAGGATCTGCTTTTCAACATGGCGGAGAGCGTCTCACGCTTCATAGAAAGCGCCATCGATAAAGCACGGCTGCTCGGCATCGATGTGGCTGTCATCTCGATCGACGAGCCGAGCCTGGGGATCAGCTCCAGCATAGTCTTCTCGGAGGATGTGATCATCAAAGCGCTCGATGTGGCTACCAGAGGATGCGCTGGAAGGGTTGATGTTCAGGTGCATCTACACTCTCCGGTTTACGCGGAGCTCTGCGCACGCGTTCCCGGCATAAATGTAATAGGCGTGGAGTCAGCGTCGCATCCTGATTATCTTGATATCATCGATCGCAAGGTGCTCGAGGAGAATGATGCGTTCCTGAGAGCCGGGATAGCCAGAACAGACATACTCTCGATGGTTGCGAGGCTCAACGATAGGCTCGGCACAAACCTCTGGGAGCAGCCGGAGAGGCTCGAGTCCGAGATACTCAGGATGGAGTCCCCGGAGGTCATCAGGAAGAGGCTCGAGCGGGCTGTGCGGATGTTTGGTGATCTAGTAAGATACGCAGGTCCCGACTGCGGCCTTGGCTCCTGGCCTTCTCAGAATCTCGCAGCAGGGCTTCTGAGGAACTGCGCGAGGGCGATCGAGATGTTCCAAAAGATGTGAGTTTGAGTTCAGGCTGAGATGCTCCTCACACCTGTCCATGTATGCCGACGGAATCCTGATCGATGCATTATCACATGAGAGCGATGATAGAAATGCTACAGCCCTGCTTTCTTCAGCTCCTCCATCAGCGCGGGAAGTCTCCGGTTGCGCTCGCGGAGATCGCGTATGCATCTCTCCCATTCCTCTTCCCTACCTGAATGCCGGTGGAGATCACGCATGCGGGTGAGGTACCTGCAGGCCCGCTGGTAGTTGTCCCGCCCACGTGCGTCGATCAGCTTCTCCGAAAGGGCGCGGTAGATCTCCAGCGCAGCATCCGGGCGCTCATCCTCCGCGGCCCGCGCCGCGCTCTCGATGAGATCTGCATCCGATGTGTTAAGGACACCTCTCTCCAAGAGCATCTTCGCCGATTCGATCGCCCGATCGATCTCCCCTTCGTCCAAATAGATCTTCAGGAGAAGATCGTGCTTGCCTTCTGTGATAACAGGATCGAGCAGCTGCGCTCTCAGATGCTCCCATGTGCCGAGCTCCCTGGCGATGCCCCGCAGATCCTGATACCTCGAAAATGTCCGGTGCATCTTAAAGAGCTGCTTGCTCAGCTCCAAAGCGCCGGAGAGCTCACCCTTCTCAAGATACCGATCTTTGAGCCAGTCCATCAAGATCCAGCTGCCTGTGGCCCCAATTTGCTCCGCAACAAACCGCTCCGCGATGTCCCTGTGTCCGTGGGCCACGAAGATATCCGCAATCCTGAGCAGCCTCTTGTCATCCACTCTCTTCGTCTCGGCGACCGCCTCATCCAGCCGACCGATGGCGATCAGCCGATCCACCATCTGCTCCACGAGCCCCATCTTCCTGCACAGCTCCAGAAACCTCTCATCATCCAGATCCTCGCCCTCCAGCCTGAGCAGAAGCTCCCCATATGTGCGGCTCTGCCAGTCATCCAGCGCATCGCCATCTGAAACATGGTGAATCCAGGACGCGAAGACACGCCGCTCCTCGGGGGATGCATGCTCTAAGATGATATCAACCACATCGTCGCTCAGCCCGACACCGCCGAGGTCCATATCATATCTTACGATCTCGAAGAGCGTCCGCAGCATATTCGCTCTGAGCGTGGGATCGTCAGAGCCCTGCAGGCATAGCCCCAGCCCCTCAGCGCAATCCTGCACCACCTCGCAGAGGCGACCCTCTGCATCCTGGAACTCCTCGTACCTGGAGAGGATCTCAAGGACCACACCGGTGTAGACAGCTGCAGCGCTGGCGGGATCCTCCTGTGCCAGGAAGCCTGAGCCGGCCTCGAGGATATCCTTCAGCTCATTCGCGATGGCTTCCTCGACACTCCAGCCGTAATCCGCGCGCCGAAATACCGCTGCTGCGCGGCTGCGATACACCTCCGGCTTCATAGGCATGCGGCGCTTGCCTCCTTCTGGGGATACCACCAGCGCTTCCAGCTCCGGCCGCCGGGCCAGCATTCGCCTGACGAGCGCGATCAGCTCCTCTCTGCTCATCCTCCCCAGAACCGCATCCGTATCCTCGACCTCTCTGAACTCGTCCCTGCGATGGATCCATGTGAGGAGCAATGCTGCGATGTGCTTGCAGTCGCCATCACCGCCCACTGGACAGGAGCAGCGGGACTCTTTAATCCCATCAGGACCAAATGTGACATGTACCCTGTATGGCTGGGGCTGTGAGCCCTCGCAGTAGGCCCTGAGTCTCATTCCCTGGAGACGGGTATCGAAGACAGCGCCATCAAGAAAATAGCGGTAGCCGCGCTCGAAGCTCCTCGGACCCACAAGAGCTCGAACATCATCCTCGCTCAGATCGGGAAGCATTGATATTGCTTCCTGTGAGGGTGGTATTTAAGGAAAATGATAAAAGGGATGCATCCAGCTGCCAGATGGGGAAACCTTTCTCGTCAATCGCCCAGCAGCCTGTCCACGAGCCACTGCGGGTCGAACTTCACGAGGTCCGGGTAGTCCTGGCCCACACCCAGGAATATGATGGGCTTTCCTGTGACATGGGCGATCGATATCGCGGATCCGCCCTTCGCGTCAGCATCTGTCTTCGTCAGTATCGTGCCCGTGATCGGGACAGACTCGTTGAACAGCCTGGCCCTCTCGACCGCGTCATTTCCAGCGATCGCCTCGTCCACGAATATGAGCATGTCAGGCTTCGTGACCCTCACGATCTTCTTCATCTGGTCCATGAGGTTTATATTCGTGTGAAGCCTGCCGGCCGTATCAGCAAGCACAACATCCTTCTTGTGGGCCTTCGCATACTCGATGGCATCGAATATCACAGCAGCCGGATCCCCGCCGGTCTTGTGCTTTATGACCTTGAGGTCCAGACGCTGACCATGGGTCTCGAGCTGCTCTATCGCCCCTGCCCTGAATGTGTCGCCAGCCGCGAGAACCACAGAGTAGCCGCGATCCCTGAGGTATCTGGCGACCTTCGCTATGCTGGTGGTCTTGCCTGTGCCGTTGACCCCCACGAACAGGATCTTCACGGGTTTTGGAGCGTTTTTTATGAACTCATCAAAGTCGAAGACGTTCTTCGATAGGACCTTGAGAAGTGCCGCCCGGAGCGCGTTCTCAACCAGATCGCCTGTATCAGATCCGATCTTCTTCCTGCTTCCCACGAGAGAGCTCTTCACGGAGCTCACGATCTCCTCTGCGACAGGCAGAGCCACATCGCTCTCGAGGAGAGCCATCTCCAGACCCCAAAGCGGCTCCTCGAGATCCTTCTCGTCGAGAATGACCTCCCTCTCGAAGATCAGGGACCTGGCCTTGTCCACAATCGATACCCTGGGAGGCTGGACCGCCTCCACCTGTGGATTTGGAGCGGCTGATCTGCTCTCAGAGGTTTTCACGGGAATCTCCGGCGCAGGTCTCATCTCCTGCTGAGCTGCCGCGGGCTCTGATCTGTTGCCTATTATCGGTATGCTTCCCGCAGCCTTCTCCAGGATCTTGGTTGTTATGGATTCCTTGAAGCCCGAGAGCTTCTCCTTTAGCTTATTGAACAAACCCTTCGCTCCCACCCTGCTTCTGCAGCTCTCTCTCAAGCCTCTCAAGAGCGAGCTGGATTCTGGCCATCTCCTGCTCGATCTTAGCCAGCGCCTCGTTTATCTTCTTCGAGCTCTCAGATATGGCGTTCCTCCTGGCCCTGAGCATCTCCATCGCCTCGCCAGCGGGCTTCTCTATGGAGACGCCACCGCCCACATTAACCACGACTCTGTCTTTGGAGGATAGCTTCGCATAGGCGAACGATCCGGAGC
This sequence comes from Methanothrix sp., assembly GCF_030055635.1. Classification (NCBI taxonomy): domain Archaea; kingdom Methanobacteriati; phylum Methanobacteriota; class Methanomicrobia; order Methanotrichales; family Methanotrichaceae; genus Methanothrix; species Methanothrix sp. The sequence goes on from NZ_JASFYM010000014.1 coordinate 42,312, forward strand.
CGATCGGAACGAGCATCTCCTGCCCTTCAGCTGCCTTTGAGAGGGCTCCTATGGCGCTTATGGCCTTGTCCAGACCCTCTGCGGTCATCTGTATTAGTCCCAGCTCCCTCACGAGGGATTCGGCCTCCGCCTGGTACTGCTGGTATGCGACTATGAGCTGGCGCGCCTGGTTCTCAGGCGACTGTGGCTTACCACTCACCAGCCCTCACCTCATCGATCTTTATCAGGCCGCGCTTCAGACCATGCTTGCTTCCCATCAGAGAGTATGCCCACTCTATGGCTACCCTCTCGTTCGGGCACTCCAGAACCTTGGTGAACTTCTGCCAGACATTGCCGATGAAGCTGGCCTTGTAACGCCCGGTTACGATATACTTACCCATATCAATCACTCCAGAAATCCAAGAGCATCCTCAATCCTGCCGAGCTCGGGCCCTGTGGTCTCCAGACCTGCCATGTACCCCCGGCTGTTCGCCAGCAGCCCGGAGCCGACGAGGGGTGAGCCGAAGTTTACCGTGCCTACATCGACCGGAAGCCCGAAGAGATCCTCAAGCACGTTTATCTCCTCTGCAGATATCCTGGGATGTGCAAGTATGCCCTTGTTCGTCGCCACAGCCGTCATCCCGACGGTCTTCAGCCCGCCAATGGTGCCCCTGCGCACGACGACGCCCAGCGTATCAGAGATGACCTCACATGCGCTGTCGCTGAGGCCCGGATGGACGAGCGCAGCGTTGTCATTAGCCAGTATGACATTCCCCGCAGCTGTTATCTTGCCAGGCAGCCTTGCAACCCTGCCGTGCTCCTCAAGCACCCTGATCTCGTCGTCTGTGGCGTACCTGGTCACCACGAAGCCCTCGGAGTTCGCACATATCAGGGAGCCGAGCACTGAGCTGCAGCCGATGACGGTGACCACTGGCTCCACATCCAAGCCGGCACTGAGCATCTCCACGCTCCGCTCGCTCGCCTCCGGCGGCACCAGAACGAGCGACTCGGTGCATCTCGCAAATACCCCAAGGAGGGAGCTCCCGGCGACCTGTGTGCGTCTATCTGCCACCTGCAAACTCCGCCTCAACTCTGCCATCGTCGAACCTTACCGCCTTCACCCTGATCCTGCTTGGGGGCTTCTCATTGCTCCTGGCCCAGATCATCTCATTCAGTGTGTTGTCTATGCTGATCTTATTTAGCGGGGCCTTCATGTGCCTGGAGAGATAGCTCTTCAGCTCTGAAACCGCCCTTTTCGCCCTTCTCCACCTCGGCACTCGCTTGACGTGCCTGAGTGGAACTGTATATACCTGCTCAACCTCCATAAATGCTCACTCCAACGAGCTCCTTCTCCAGTGGCGCCTCTTCGGGTGTGATACAACCCTGCGCTTCGTCTTCATTATGACCCAGAGAGGCACCCTCTGGTTCTGCCTAAGAGCCTTGGCAAGCCGTATCTTCTTCGGCTTCATCTTCTTGCTCAAAACAACTTCCTCCGAACAACTCTGGAATGCGTGTGATTTGCAGGGAATATCCTGTCTACCTCGCTCTGGCCATACCGCTCTGCGAGCGCATATCTAAGGCCGACCTCGAAATCAGAGGCCGGATACCTGTCGCTCGGCAGCACCTCGAACTCGAGGTACTTGCTGGCCATCTCGTTTATCGCCCTCCAGCCCCAGCCCGCAAGCGGTCTCAGATAGTGCATTTTGTGCCTGTCCTCCAGGCTTCTTATGGAGCTTGCGGTCATGACCGGGGCTCTGTCATCCCTGCGTGTGCCGTCTGCGACATACTCGCAGCTCTCCGCCAGGATCTCGACAGCGCACATGTGAACGTAGTTCAGGGCATTGTTCGGGTACCCATCCCTCCGGAGCATCTCTAGACCAGTCTCCAGAACCTCCCCTTCCAGGATCTCGACCCGATGGGGATGGCCTATGGCCCTGGCTGCCCTTGCAGCCACCTCCCATGCTCTGTCATGCCCGAAGCTGAACGTCACAAGCTCGATCTCGTCGAAGAACGGCTCAAGCAGTATCGCAGTCAGCCCGCTATCCTTCCCGCCGCTGAACAGAGTGGTGACCTTCATCCTCAGATCCGCCGGATGTTGATATCTCTCTTCTTCGGCTGGGCCTGCTTCAGTATGGCCTTCAGCTGCTCATCTGTTATCGCTGATCTTATGCGTCCGCTCTGGGCGAGCATGATAAGCTGGGCCTCTATCTGAGCTACAAACTCAGGCCTCGTCATGCGGATGCTGCTCAGCCGCTCTCTGGCCTCGGGCGTCAGTATGGCCCTGAGTATCGCCTGCTTCTTGGCCTCGAGCTCCTGCTGCATCTGCTCCTGCTGCGCTGCATACAGCTGGGACTCCAGCTGCCGTCTCTGCAGCTCCTCAAGCCTCTTGCGTCTCAGATCTGCCAGCTCATCGTCCATATCTCAATACCTCGCCAGTTCGGGAATCTTCTCCACCAGTCTCATCTTGACCCTGTGGGCGATATCGTCCAGAAAGGCCTGGCCCTCAGGTGTGATATGTCTCCCGTCCTTCTGCTTCTTGACGTATCCGGCCTTTTCGAGCTGCTGAAGCGCCTCTCTTATAACAGAGCCGCTTCCCTTGACCGATCTGCCTGTGGCCACCCGGTTCTTGGTCTTCCCACCGTAATGCGTCCTGAGCCTGGACACGCCCACTGGCCCGTCGACATAGACATGGCGGAGTACCGATGCACATCTCACGTACCACCAGTCAGCATTGCTGGGTGGCATCTCCGTATGCACTCCAGTCTTCACGTACGCGGCCCATGCAGGCGGCGTGATCTTGCCGCTCGCCTTCAGCTCCTCAGCAACCGCGTTTATCAGATCAGCTGGAGGCACATCATAAACAGTTGTCAAATCCTTCAATCCTCCACGATGATAAGGAACGGACCAGGAAACTTAAAAACAAAACAAGTATAAATGCTTTTTCCGTAGGCAGCTGGGCATCTCCAGATGGGCATTTTGGGTATCAACAGAGCAGTTCAGCCCGGGTTCATGGAACCTCCGGGTGAGCATAGCGGATCGGGAAGGAGCAGCTGACGCAACTGGGCTGCGAGCGAATACGATCGCCAGGCGGAATGCATGTCGTTATTGTAAGATGAAACTTCAATCTCCTGTCATCCTCTGGTACACACGTTCCAGAAGCGGGAGGGGAGATATGCTGTTCATCTCCAGGGCCAGCTCCTCAGGGCCAAGACCGAGGGCGATGCCGGCAAGCTGTGTGATGTAGAGCACAGGCATCCCGAGATCAACGCCGTAGCGCCGCTCGATCGCGCCCTGCTTCGCATCCAGCATGAGATGGCATAGAGGGCACACCACCATAATCGCATCCGCGCCCGCCCGCTTCGCGCTCTGAAGTATGTGATACACGCTCTCCAGCGCTGCATCCTCTCTGGGCATGAATATCGGGCCGCCACAGCAGAGCATCTTGAGCGGCGACTCGACAGGCTCAGCGCCCAGCATTCTCACCATATCCTCAAGCACTTTTGGATGCTCGGGGCTGTCGATGCCGTTGCCAGGTCTGGTGAGAAGACAGCCATAATAGGGAGTGACCCTGAGACCGCTGAGCTTTATGGGGAGTTCTCTGTTCCTGAGAGACTCTGATAGCATCTCAACGACATGCATGACCCGCGCGCCTTTGTATTTCCTCTCCAGCACCGAGTTCACGCGCGCGCGCAGGCCGTTATCCTCAAGGCGGCGAACCGCAGTGCGCAGGTTGCTGTAGCATATGGAGCACGTTGTCATCACCGGCAGCTCGGTCTGTGTGAGATTCCTGGCAGCGAGGCCGATGGCGAGCGTCTCGTTCGGCACATGGGTGGCTCCGCAGCAGCTCCAGTCATCCAGCTCGATCAGCTCTATTCCGAGAGCCCTTGCGACGGATCTCGTGGAGATATCGTACTCGCGTCCTGTCGCCTTTGACACGCAGCCGGGGTAGTATGCGATCTCAGTCATTCCCAAGCTCCCTGAAGATGCGCTCGATCTCGTCCATGCCCTTAACAGTGCCCGGATCCAGTGACACCTTGCCCCTGCTGAGAAGCTCTATCCCCATCTCCATTATCGGAACCGCTGCATCTGGATTCCTCAGAGCATATGCAGCTGAGAGGAGAACCTCGGATATCCTGCCCTTGCTCCTGATCTGATCCATGAAGATCCTCTCAAAGGATGCATCCCTGCTGCTGATCCCCTCACGCTCGCAGATCTGCCTCAACGCAGAGACCACCGCCTTCGGCCTTATACCCCGGGGGCATCTGACCGTGCATAGGAGACAGGATGTGCAGAGCCATATGGATTCGCTGGCAAGCGCCTCTCTCCTTCTGCCCTCAAGAACCAGGCGGATCAGCTTTCTTATGCTGTTGTCCATCAGATGAGCGGTGGAGCAGCTCGAGGAGCACGTGCCGCACTGGATGCATGTCCTGATCTCATCTCCTGCAAGCCTGACGACCTCCTCCCTGAATGCGGCATCGCTCATCCGGATTCCTCCTGAGCGATCCTGGCAGCGATCTTTCTCCTCGCCTCATCGACAGGCGCCCTCTCCCAGAGGTACCTGACCTTCGGCTTCCTCATCGCCACGTCTATTCTTCGCAGAGATTCATCGATCCGCCTGAGAAGCTCAGGATCGCGCTCTGGCGCTTCGATCTTCGGCGGTGGGGGCCTTTCAAGGACAGGAGGCACCAGCGTTCCTGAGACATCATACCGCCTCTTCTCGCCTGTGAGTATCGCATTTATCGCATCCCGCCACTCCGAGGCCCATGGCGTCTCCTTTACCGGTGTGTGAGAGACCTTTGTCCTTGTCACATCTATGCCGAAGAGGTGACATGCTCTTGAGCAGGCGCCGCAGAGTATGCACTGGTCCTCGACAACTCCAATCCTGCCCTGATCATCGACATACCAGCAGTCGGTGGGGCAGACGTTGAAGCACCCGTGGCATCCGATCGGATCGCACTTCACCAGGCGATCGCTCACGAGCCTGATCTCACCCTCGAATGGCTTCACGACATCCATCGCGTCGTACGGGCAGACTATAGCGCATCTGCCGCATCCGATGCACCTCTCCTGGTCCACATCTATGCTGCCCTTGAGATCAAGGGTCGCATCGAGAGGCTCTCCCTTTACAGATATCGCCTCCTCAGGGCATATGCCCACGCAAAGCCCGCAGTAGTCGCACATATCCTCATCGACGAGGAGCTGCTCATACGGCCTGAGATCCCTAGGATCGGGCTTCTTTTCGAGGAGCACAAAGGCCCTGCAGAACCTGGCGCATATCCCGCAGAGGTTGCACTTCTCCCTGTCGACAGAGATCTCACCCTCGATGCCCTCCCTGAGCGGCCCGAAGTCCTCTCTTGTTCTGTTGAACACAACGGTTATCGCCTCTGTCGGGCAAACAGGCTCGCATAATGTGCACGGCAGGCACCTCTCGTTCGGCTCCGCTTTTCTGAGAAGTCTTGGGTACCGGTCATCGGTCTTGATATCCACATCGTTTACCGTGAACCTGTACGCATTCACCGGACAGAAGTTCGCGCACATCCCGCAGAAGACGCATGCATCAAGATCTATGAGCACTGGCGGAGCATCCAGGCCTGTTGCTATCTCCAGAAGGGGCCCCGGCTGGAGGGCCTTCGTCGGGCAGAGGGAGATGCATATGCCGCAACCGTTGCATTTTTTGTAATCGTAGTCCAGGATCTTGGTGATATCCCCGCTCCTCTGCCTGCATACTACATGGGAGCCCTCAACATCCATATCCTTCTGTATTTCCAGCATGCTCAGACCTTCCCTGAGGGCAGCGCGGCCGCAAGCTCTGTTCCGACCGGACCGAGATCCCTGAGCTCCTCGACGAACTCCTGTATTTTCCTCGCAAGTACATCCCCCTCGCTCGCCGCGCACCATGCCACCTTGAGCCGCCTCGGATCGATCCCGATCTCCCTGAGAAGACCCCTGAGTACCTCCACCCGCTGGAGGGCATGCAGGTTTCCGCTTACGTAATGGCACTCCCCTATGCGGCATCCTGCTACGAGAACGCCGTCAGCGCCGCGCCTGAACGCCTCGAGCACAAAGCTGGGGTCGACCCTGCCCGCGCACATCACTCTAATTATGCGGATGTTCGTCGGATACTGTATCCTGGAGGTGCCTGCGAGATCCGCTCCGGCGTAGCTGCACCAGTTGCAGAGAAACCCAACTATGAATGGATACTCGCCCTTTACAGCTGTGGCAGCCCTGATCTGGGCGAGGATCTGCTCATCCGAGAACAGACGCATCTCTATCGCATCAACAGGGCATGCTGCTGCACATGTCCCGCACCCCTTGCATCTCGCCTCATCGACGAAGGCTGTGTCCTTCACGCTTATCGCCCTGCTCGGGCATGTGTCGACGCAGAGCTTGCAGCCTATGCATTTCTCCCTGTCCACGAATGCGACTGTTGGATCCAGTTCGATCTCACCCTTGAAGAGCAGCTGCATCGCCTTCGATGCTGCAGCGCTCCCCTGGGCTATCGAGACCTGTATCTCCTTCGGTCCGGATGCGCATCCTGCTATGAAAACACCATCTATGTGGGCCTCCACAGGCCGCATCTTCGGGTGGGCGATCTCGAAGAACCTGTCAGGCCTTCTCGATAATCCAAGGAGATTCCCCACGACCTCGGCATCCCTGTTCGCCTCGAGCCCGATGGAGAGCACAACGAGATCGTATCTTTTCATGAGGGTCTTTCCCAGAAGGGTGTCCTCGTAGTGGACGTAGAGACCATCGTCGCCCTCCTCCACAGAGGAGACACGCCCGCGGATGAAGTTTATGCCGAGCCTCTGCGCACGGAGGTAGAACTCCTCGTACCCCTCGCCCCCGGCCCTTATGTCTATGTAGTGTATCGCTACATCCGCATCAGGATATCTTTCCTTGATGAGCTGTGCGTTCTTCAGGGACGCCATGCAGCAGATCCTTGAGCAGTACGGGTTACCCACAGTATGGTCTCTTGATCCCACGCACTGGATGAATGCAATGGATCTCGCGATCTCCCCTGTGGAGGGTCTTACGATCTCTCCTCTTGTGGGGCCCGCCGCATTCAGCATCCTCTCTATCTGGAGAGTGGTCACGACATCCCTGTACCTTCCGAAGCCGTACTCCTCCTTCCTGGATGCATCGAACGGCTGCCATCCGGTGGCGACTATTATCGCGCCGACATCCAGCTTGAACTCCTCAGATTGCTGATCGTACTTAACCGCGTCCGCAGGGCAGGCCTCTGCGCAGAGCCCGCAGCCTATGCATGCGTCTGTGTCTATGCATGCCACAAGAGGCACAGACTGCGGGATCGCCATGTAAATCGCCTTTCTCTTCCCCAGACCAAAATCGTACTCGTTCGGAACCTCCACAGGGCACGCTCCAGAGCACTCATTTATGCAGCCCTTGCACAGCGTCGGATCCACGTACCGCGGCTTTGTGACCCCTGTCACCCTGAAGTGGCCCACGGTCCCCTCGATCGCGAGTATCTCAGAGTATGTCATGAGCTTTATCATGGGGTTTGCGTAGACCTCGGCCATCTTGGGCGCGAGGACGCAGATCGAGCAGTCGTTTGTCGGGAACACATCTGTGAGAAGAGCCATGTAGCCGCCGATGGTGGGCCTGCGCTCTACCAGGTACACCCTCAGGCCCGCATTCGCAAGATCGAGCGCGGCAGAGATCCCGGCGACGCCCCCGCCTATCACGAGCACGTCCCTGCTAACGGGCACGCTCTCCGTCTCGAGCGGGCGGAGCAGAGCTGCCTTGGCGACTGCCATCGCTATGAGATCCTTGGCCTTCTGGGTCGCCAGCGCCGGCGAGTCCATGTGGACCCAGGAGCACTGCTCCCTGATGTTCGCCATCTCAAGCATGTACTGGTTGAGTCCGGCCTCGGTTATGGTCCTGCGAAATGTGGGCTCGTGAAGCCGCGGGGAGCATGCTGCAACCACGACCGCATCGAGCTTGAGCTCTGCTATATCGCTCTTGATCGTGTTCTGGCCTGCATCAGAGCATGTGAACTGTATGTCGCGGGCCACAACCACATTCGGGAGCGTCTCGGCAAAGCGCCTCAGCTCCTCGACATCGAGGGTAGCTGCTATGTTGAGCCCGCAGTGGCAGATGTAAACCCCAATGCGCATCGGCCTCTCAGATGGACCCATCCATCACTGAGTTCACCTTATCAAACATATAGCTGGCGGTGCAGGGTGAATTCAACTTCATGGAGAGCAGCAGGGCGCAAACTCAGGAGTTCAGGCCGGAGAGGTCATTCAGCGGTACACTAACCTCACATCCTGTGAGAAGATTGAGCGTACTCGCTGAGCTTCGAGTGCATGAACTCGCCTGTTATCACAGTCCCCCTGCAGGTTCCGAGATTTATTGCGATCAGCATCCCCACAACTGCGCCATCCTGGAATACAGGGGTGCCGCTGTCTCCAGGACCCGGGAGGTTTCCGGGCTGGAGCACGACATATGCTATGCTCCAGGAGGCATCGGTTATCCTGCAGCCCATGCGCCTGGCGCTGTTGATGAGCTCTGCGTCCCCCAGCCTGGGCCTGGCGAACCTTGTGGGCTCGCATGGCCCGAGAACCAGAAAGAATGCGATGTCCGCATCGCTGCAGTAATGAATGACCCTGGCGCGGTGAGGGCCTATCCTGAGCATGTCTGTCCCGGAGTATCGAAATACGTGGGCCGGTGCCACCCCCAGGTAACCCCCTCTGTAGGGGTAGAATGCCGAAACCACCCCGCCGGATCTGCCGGATATGAACTGATCGCCGGCCCTGAGCATGATCAAGACCCTCTTGTTGTTCCTCAGATCTGCGGTCTCAAAGATTTATTGCCCCTGAGCTGGTGCAGATGGACCATGTGAACCTGCAGGATTCACGATCCCATGTACCGGGAGCAGGTGACATGGGCTGCGCTCTCCACAGATTCTGTCACCAGTCCCATCACTGGAACCTACCTGTATCTCATTCTCGAGATGTGGCCGCATCGCATGCATCTTATCACAAGAATGCCATCTCGCAGCCTGACCATTCTCTGCGCGGGCGACAGAAAACCCCTGCAGCTCTTGCAGAACATGCGCTTCATCTCTTTTGTTGGCCTCACCCTGAGACGCATCCCGATTCTCAGAGCCAGCTCGACGTACCTGTCGCTCCTCTCCGGATGAGTCTCTGCATTGACCCTGGCCAGCTCGAAGAGCCTCTCCATGCGCTGCCGTGCGATATCCTTCAGTAGATGAGCCTGCCGCCTCTTCACATCCGACCAGGGGGATGATTTGATATAAAAGCTATTTCCAGTGAGATCTGGATGAAGAGAGTCAACGTGTGGATAGAGCCTGAGATGCTGGAGTACATAAAATCCAAAAAGACAGATCTTCGGATAGCAACGACCTGCGAGGGTCCTCTGATCTTCTCCATCAAGACGAGCCCTCCGAAGGAGACAGATTTCTACATGGAGGTCGAGGGGAAGAAGATATACATCTCAGCGGTTCAGGCACCACTGATAAAATCAATAAACAGGAGGATGCTGCCCCGCTGCGCTCTTGAGAGGAGATAGTCCAGGTATGCGTGATCCACGGAGAGGATCACCGGCTCTCAAGCCATCTCTTCAGCGCTTTCATGGATCTCCCCCTGTGAGAGATCATGTTCTTCTCCTCGAGGTCCATCTCAGCAAGAGTCCTGCCATCGACCTCGAATATCGGATCGTAGCCGAACCCACCGGCGCCACGGGCCTCGAAACCTATCCCCCCGTGGAGCTCTCCTTTAAACAGAACCGGCTCCATTCCCGGCGCTGAGTATCCCACGACAGATTTGAAGAACGCGGCGCGATTCTCAATCCCATCCATGAGCCTGAGTATGCCGCTGTTACCTATCGTCCTCTGGACGTAAGCGGAATAGACCCCGGGAAACCCATTCAGAGCCTCTATAAAGAGTCCGGCATCCTCTATGATGAACGGTGAGTCCAGCCTGGACGACAGCTCCTTCAACCCAAAAAGCACAACCTCCTCCAGCGTATCAGCCTGGATCTCAGTATAACCCAGATCGGCCTGAACAATGTCCCCCAGTATCCTCTGCGCCTCAACGAACTTTCCTCTGTTGCTTGTAATAAATAAAATCATGATACCATGCACCATCCATCAGTATTTTATCTAACAGGTGGAGGCAATGATGATGCGGCTCGATATCTACCTTGTGGAGATCGCAGGCTCCAGATCAAAGGCTGTGCACCTGATCAAGAGCGGAAAGGTCATGGTGAATGGTGTTATTTGCAGGAAGCAATCCTACAGGGTGAAGCCTGCTGACAGAATCGAGATCGTGGAGGGCTTCAGGTATGTCAGCAGGGGAGGCTACAAGATAGAGGCCATCTTCCAGGAAAGATTGGATGAGCTGATAGACCTGAGCGTCCTGGATGTGGGATGCTCTGCGGGCGGATTCTCAGACTTCTTCCTTCAGCATGGCGCGGCCAGGGTTGTGGGGATCGATATCGCAGAGGAGTGCGTGGACCCCACAATACTCAGCGATCCCAGGTTCAGGTTCATTGGCGGGGTCGATGCGGGATCTTCCGAGGAGCTTTTAAGGCATCTGGATGGCGAGAAGTTCGACCTGATCTCGGTGGATGTGAGCAATGTCTCTCTGAGAGAGGTCCTGCCGAACCTGAGGGGGTTTCTGAGGAGCAAAGGAAGAATAGTGGCGCTCTTCAAGCCGCCGTATGAGATCGATGGCGGCCACAGAGAGGAGGATGTTGAGATGGCGAGGAACAGCTTCGAGAGGTGGCTCGAGCCGGATTTCGAGGTGATTCATGCATGCCCCTCACCAATTCGTGGAGGACCGAAGAACAGGGGCACGATCGAGTACCTGTATCTGCTGAGGCCCAGGCAGGGATGAGGAACATGATGGAGCTGGAGATCGATCGTTGATGCTGGTTGTGAAACCGTATGGATCGCCTCCGCGAATTATCGGAAGGCTGAATTGAGCCGGATTTTCGGCATCGTTGAAGCTTCTTTTTGTCATTCTCACCAATCCGCAAATTCACTGGATGAGCCACCCTATCATTGATATCAGCATGCAGGCATAAACAGCATTTGATCCTGGAGATTGGAGCTCTCAGCGTCGGGCACAGACTCCTGAGAGACCTCCTCCAATCCGGCTCATGACCTCCATCCAGATGCTCTCACGCTTGAGCATCTTCTTCGCATGCTGCTACAGCCGACCCATCCTCAAGAGGGCTGCCGCATATCCTGCAGTATCTCGCATCCTCCTCGTGCCACTCCTGACCGCATCCACTGCAGGTATACCTCTTTCGCGGGGCTGAGATCCACTCTCTGAAGATCCTGCTCACCTGTATGGGTATCAGAATTATGCCCGATATGATCATCATCAGCGTGACGAGACGACCTGCTCCTGATACAGGGACGATATCGCCAAAGCCGACGGTCGCGACTGCAACCACTGTGAAGTAGAACGCATCGCCGAAGTTGTTGACATCGGGATTCAAAGGGCTCTCGGCAAAGTAGAAGAGACCGGAGTATATAAAAAATATTATTATTACAATGAAGACAAGCCTTGCGACGTTCAGCATCCTCAGGCTGATTATTCCAAATAGCAGATGGTCCTCGGCTATGAACCTGAGGAACCTGAATATCCTGAAGACTGCCATGATTCTTATGGTCTGGATGAAGCGCAGATCCACGTAAAAACCGGAGAGCGGAAGCACCAGCAGTATGAGAGTCGGCATTATGGCTACGAGGTCTATAATGCTGTAGGCGTCCTTAACGTAACTCCAGCGATCTGGTGCACCATAGAACCTGAGAAGGTACTCGATCACGAATATGAATATGATCGCAACCTCAAGCCTCCAGAGCGTCGATGATATATGTGGCGGCAGCGGATACGTCTCGATGACAAAGAGCGCCACAACCAGTATGTTCAGTGTGATGATGGCTATGTCTATGGCCCTGCCCAGAGGCGTCTGGAAGTCTATCATGTAGAACTGTATCGTCTCCCTGAGGCTCCTGGTGCCTGCGCACCTATCCTGCTTTTCTGACATGCAGGTGACTTCCTCTCCGGCCTGAAGGCCGGAGCTTCCTGTCTCACTGATCTGTTTCATCCAGCATCTCCACAGGCTCTGCCCCTCAGTCCGAGGGTGAGAATGTTTAATGCCGCGTTGAGATCCCGATCAAGCCTGAGCCCGCATCGCGGGCACTCGTGGACTCGATCCTTC
>NZ_JASFYM010000015.1 GCF_030055635.1 Methanothrix sp.
CTGAAGTAGATCCTCATGGCCCTTCCGTCGCCTCTGTGGTAGAACGTGAAGACCTGCTTGCCGTTGTCGATGAACATCAGGTTTCCCTTGCCGAAGGTGCATCCGAGCATCTGCTGTATCGCATCAACGCTGCATGAGTTGTTCTCGACCACAGCCACGAGCTCCTCGTCCTCGGATCTTCGATAGTGATTCTTCACGTATTTCGCTACCCTGTAGCCTATCGCCAGACCCGGGCACATATGGCCGTGAAACTCGATCGCTCTTTTTAAATCGTCTTCCATGTGTGTTAACTGATCACATCCAGGACTTCAATCTGGCGATGGTTCCTCAGATCAAGCAGCCTGAGTTCAGCAAAGAACACATGCGGGCTGCCCTGTCAGCATGGGACAAAACCCGGGGCGATCGCATCGGGAGATCACGCTGTGATCGGGACCTCGTACACGGTGGTGTACCTGCAACGGGATCTCATGCAACCCGCGGCTTCCTGACCGGTGAGTTCTGATCTCCGATCTCTTCGTCTATCGTGACTACCACATAACCACAACATATGTTCAGCCATGCCGCTGGATGCTGCTGACGAGCGCATCTCTTCTCTCTTTCAGGGCGCTCATCACTGTGTCTCTCCCTGAGCCGATCGCGAGGATCGAGAGCATGGGCTCACCCATCCCGATCACCGACCCGGGAGCAGGGACATCTGCTATGCATGAGGTAATCCTCCTTAGATCACAATCCACACGTATGCGCTCGCTGGAGTAGAGGACCGCCCTGCCTGCGAAGCGCGTATTCCTCACATCCTCAGGTAAACGCCCATCGAAGGCGTTGAGGTGCGCCTGGAATACAGAGATCCCTGTGGAGAGCTCCACAGAATCGAGGCTGCCCTGGAAGCGCGGGTTCACCTCAATGACTACCGGCCCATTTTCTGTCAGAATGAAGTCGACGCCGTTCGAGCCCACGAGCCCGAGCCCTGCGACGATCTCCTCAGCGATGCGGGCGATGCGATTTCTCGTATCCTCATCCACGTCGAGTGGCGTTATGTTTCCGCAGTACCTGAACTCATTCGCGTTCAGCCATGCTGTTCCCGAGAGCTGCTCGTTGACCACGATGGTTCTGGCATCTGAGCCGTCGCATATCACAGAGGCGCTCGCAGGAATTCCCTCCACGAGCTCCTGGACTATGTATCCAGGGGGAACTTCATCCCCCTCGAAGATCCTGCATCCGAAACCGCCGGCGCCTCTCCTCGGCTTCAGTATCATCCTGCGATCATTCGGGGGCTCTCTCTCCCAGGTGGCCGGGTGCGGATACCCCCTATCCTCGAGCCATCTGGCGAGCCAGAGCTTGTCCGAGACCTTTAGAATTCGAGAAGGGCTGTTGTTCATCACACTGTATCCGTTTATGCGTACAGTCTCAACGCCTGGTCCCAGGACAACTGCATCGGGATCGACGCTCTCAATTATCGCATTTACCCTCTCAGCATTAAACAGATCTTCGATACGGAGCCTGTGAGCCTCCACAGCCTCGACGAGATCGAGATCGCAGTAGCAGTCCGCAGCGACCACAGTGTGGCCTGCGCTGCGCGCGGAGAGCGCGATATTCCGGACGCTCTGGCCTATCACCAGGATGCGCATCAGAATCTCTCCGGTTCCACCTTACACCCGGATCCGGGGTGATGAGGCCTCAGCTCTGAAGCGGGCTGTAGTGCAAGCCACATGGATCCTCACGATCTCCTTTCCAGAACCACCTTTCCTCTGGCAGCGGGTATGACCTCCAGCCTTCCCCCGAAATCCCTGTTCAGCTCCTTGCCCATGAAGAGACGATCCAGGAATACTGCGAGAGCTGCAACCTCAGAGTGCGGCTGGTTTCCTACTGCCACATTCCAGTCCGCCATGTTGTAAACATCAGGCGGGACCTTCTCGGCGCCGACCACGACCATTAATCTTTCACAGGATCTTATCTCCCCGATCACATCATCGATCCTGCTCCCGTACATCGTGAGATGCACTATCTTTCCCCCTGAATCCCTGAATCTCCTTAGTTCGTCCCTCCAGACGATGCCGTCTGCAACACTGAATGATCCTCCCCACCGGTTCACAACATCTCTGAGGCTCTCAACAACGCCCTCATCTCTTCCATCGATGAGAATCTCATCGGCTCCGAACGCCCTCGCCACCAGCCCCACATGTGTGGTGATCCTCTTGTCCCGCTCGGGGCGGTGGCCCAGACGGAGGACGGTTATTCGCATGATTTCAAAATCCGAAGACCGGGTTTATAGAGATTGGGGTATGGGAACTTCTCTTCAGGCTGTAGAGCAGCCACTCTGTGGATTGACAGAGAATAACAGGGTGCAAGCTCCGGCCTTCTGGCCGGAGAGGAAGTCACAGCCAGGCATTCGCGATGGTTTCCAGGCGCTCGACAGCTTTAAATGGTCCTCCAGCCAAGTAAACAAAGATGTACGAAGATCTTGATGAGGATTTGCCTGAGATCTACCTGGCCATTCTCGAGGACGAGCGGAGGCGCAGGTATCTCAAGGAGATCAGCGAGTGGCTTGTGGAGGAGTACTACACACCTGATCAGGCATCGTGATATGAAGTATGGAGCTTTTTGGAATATGTGCCGGATGTGGCAGGGCTGCAAAGCTCTACACATGCCAGCTCTGCGGCGGTCTCTTCTGTATTGGCTGTTTCACCCCTGAGCGGGGTGTGTGTAAGAGGTGCGCCAGAGGAAGACGAACTGGAGAAAACTATTTTTATAGACATTTATCAGCGTGGTTGTCGCGCCTCGGGCGCGCCGCTTCATTTAACAGCTGCGCGGGTGAATTCACATATCTGTCGCGAAGCCTTCAGGGGGCGAACGTTCGCGAAAACACGTGCATTTCACAGGTGTCGATTCACCTCGTGCTGGGAGTGAATGGATGAATCTACAGTGGATCAGGTCTGTGAATACTACTAAGACTACTAATAGGAATTTTAAGGCTCTGAATACAAAAAAGGCAGATTAAAAACTGTATTTAACCTGTGAATACAGCTTAGCACTCTCGTAAAGTTTATATACCATCGTGCCATGATGTTTGAGTGTTAAGAAGGGACTAAAACACTGCCTGATGAGCGTGATCGCATTCGATTTGAATGTCATCACCGGGCATAAAAGGGGTAGCAACCTGGGGAGGTGCAGAGTTAATTATTACAGATTGGACTTTCTGGAAGAAGGGAGCCTGAAGGTCTGCTTTGTATGCGGAAGGGAGTAGCAATG
Source organism: Methanothrix sp. (assembly GCF_030055635.1). Lineage (NCBI taxonomy): Archaea > Methanobacteriati > Methanobacteriota > Methanomicrobia > Methanotrichales > Methanotrichaceae > Methanothrix > Methanothrix sp. The sequence goes on from NZ_JASFYM010000015.1 coordinate 3,247, forward strand.
AATGTCCGCTTTGAAGGGGGCGGACAGCGGAAAAGCGACCTCGTGCTGCAGTTATACTGCAGCATATCCACAATGGATGTTGAAGGGCATCCACGAGGTACTTCAGGTCAGTATCTGAGTTAAGATGTGATCTTACGCATGTGTATTTATCAGGAGAAGATATACAGGGGCTTGGATCTCGATGAGAGGCCGTATCAAGCTGTTCACAATACCAGTCGATCTTGAGAATGCAGCGAAGTATAATATACAGGTTGGTTCAGATCACATTGTGAGTTGCCGAGGTGTATGTAACAGGGACAAGCCCCGTCAGATACATGCACTCCAGATCCACATGTGAGGTCTGTCTGTGAAAATCTCAATAGAGATCGACGATAATGGTCTCAAGGCCAACATGTCGTTTGAGTTCGACAAGAAGTGCATGGATGTAGCGGCATTACGTGAGATGCTGGCGGACAAGATTGTGGATATTCTGAATATCTCCGGTGTGATCTCTGGGAGGGCACAGCCGGTTTCGGAGGATCAGCCGAAGACTCTGATGGACAGCCTTGCTGAGTTCATAAAATATGAGTTCCGTGATCAGTGGTTCACATCCCAGCAGCTCAGGGAGCGGTATGAGACGGTGCGGGATGACATCAAGCTGAGCACGGTCTCGACCTACCTCTCCAGGATGCACCAGGATGGGCTCCTAGACAGGAGAGGGAACAGAAACAACAGAGAGTACCGCCTGCTTCCTGCACCATCCATGGAAAGCGTGGCTTACGGCAGAAAGAAACAATCAGCTTCAAAGCTGTAGAATTCTCTTCAGCTGTCTCTATTCTCCGTTCAGAGGATTTCGGTAGTCCTAAGAAGCGTGGATAAGCGCGAAAGCAATAGCTCAAGGCGATTCTTAGCCATCAACCACGCTGCAGGGCGCCGGAGAAGTATTAACAGGTCCCATGATGTCGATTTCCATACCGACATTGTTCAAAATAAACACATCTAAGGGAGCCGGTTCATCAAGATCAACTCAACAAAGGTAGACTACCAGGATTTCGTTTGGCATAAAAAGAGGCTATGGACCATTTTCATTCGCATGAGTGAAGTCTGAGCCCTGAGTGTTTCGCTCTTGTGTGCTCAGCAACTCAGAGGTCTAGCAAGCAGGCTGCTGGAATCACGCATTCATTTTCCAAGAACGCATGGCAGGACCAGTGCCTCTTCTGGCAAGTCATAATATTGATAAGAGCGGAGTGTTTTTCTCCAGGAGCTCATCATATCCGATGGAGAAGGGTTTATACCATTTCGCCCATCTCTCGTCGGGGGTAGTCTGTGTCGTACGATCCGATCTCAAAATGGGAGGAGTTCATCCGCTCCAGGTACTGGGACGATCTCCTGAAGCTTGCGGAGTCGTATCCATCGACAAGAAGCCTGATCGTGAATTTTGCGGATCTCGACAGATACGACACGGAGTTCGCGGACGACCTTCTCGAGAATCCTGATGTGATGCTGGACGCCGCTCACACCGCCCTTCAGGAGATAGTGCTTCCTGTGGATGTGGATCTGAGCGGTGCGCATGTGAGGGTTGTGAACCTCCCGCAGCACCTCAAGACGAGGGATCTCAGAAGCGATCACATCGGGAAGCTCATAGCCATCGAGGGCCAGGTAAGGACAGCGACAGAGGTCAGGCCGAAGATAGTCAGGGCTGCATACGAGTGTCAGCGGTGCGGGCATGTCTTTTATGTTGAGCAGTCAGGGACGAAGTTCACAGAGCCGTATGAGTGCCCAAACGAGGCCTGCGACAGAAGAGGGCCGTTCAGGTTGCTCCCCAAGAGATCGCAGTTCGTCGACGCGCAGAAGGTTCGCGTTCAGGAATCGCCAGAGGATCTCAGGGGAGGGGAGCAGCCCCAGACCCTGGACGTGGAGCTCGGCGACGATCTCGTGGGCAGGATCTTCCCGGGAGACAGGGTGATAATCAACGGGATCCTGAGATCGTATCAGAGGACGACACAGAGCGGGAAGAGCACGTACTTCGATCTCTTTCTCGATGGGATCAGCATCGAGATGATGGAGCAGGAGTTCGAGGAGATCGAGATATCTCCGGAGGATGAGAAGCGGATTCTGGAGCTGAGCAGGGATCCGGATATCTACGGGAAGATCGTGAGATCGATCGCCCCCTCCATATACGGCTACGAGGATGTCAAGGAGGCCCTGGCCCTGCAGCTCGTCTCTGGCTTCTCAAAGCGTCTTCCCGATGGAGCAAGGATCAGGGGCGACATCCACATTCTGCTGGTGGGAGATCCGGGGGTTGCAAAATCACAGCTTCTCAGGTACATGGCTAAGCTCTCCCCAAGGGGCATATACACATCTGGAAAGAGCTCGACATCTGCCGGTCTCACAGCTACTGCGATAAAGGATGAGCTCGGTGATGGAAGGTGGACCATAGAGGCCGGGGCGCTGGTGCTTGCTGATAAGGGCATCGCAGCGGTGGATGAGATGGACAAGATGAGCCCGGACGACCGCTCAGCTCTCCACGAGGCCATGGAGCAGCAGAGTTACCATCCTCTCACAGAGATACAGCTTTCCGACGGCCGCAAGGTTCGCATCGGCGAGTTCGTAGATAGCCTGATGAAGTCTCGTCATGATGAAATCATCCGCGGAGTGGATTGCGAGATGCTGCCTCTGAATGGAGATATCAAAGTATGGAGCACCGATTTAAGTAGGATCTTCGAGCTGCCGGTGGATAGAGTTAGCAGGCATCGTGCTCCAGACCATTTCATCAAGATAAAGTACTCCAACGGCCGAGAAATCATCGTCACTCCAGAGCACCCTGTGTATATCGCCAGGGACGGCATCGCTTGCATCCCAGCGTGTGAAGTCACGAAAGGAAGCTTTGTGCCTGCGCCTAGATCGATTCAATGCAGCACAGACGAACCCGAGCTGAGGGAAGTAGAGAGGCAACATCCAGGTGAAAAGCCTCTGATATTTCCAAAGAGACTCAACCCTGTACTTTCTAAGATCCTGGGATATCTCACCACTAAGGGCCATTTCTACAAGGGTTCCAGCCATGAAATTGGCTTCTCAAACAAGGATGTCAAGCTTCTTGATGATATGTCTCACCTCATGGAGGATGCTTTTGGCATCAAAGCATCTCGTAACGAGAGGGCAGACGGTGTAGTAACCCTAAGATTCATATCCAGCCAGCTTGTCAGGTGGTTCGAGGCCAACTTCCCTGAGCTAATGAGGACAGGCCGGAACAGAAGAGCACCCGCGATCATCTTCAAGGGGACAGAGAATTGTATCCAGGATTACCTAATCGCAGCCTTCCTAGGCGATGGGTGCGTGCATTCAACATCAATAGCCTATTCGACAGTGTCCAGGGGGCTTGCAGAAGACTATCAGGATCTTCTGCTTAAACTAGGTGTGTCATCGAGAATAGTTGAGGATAGAAAAGCGAAAGCGTTCAAGGTCTGCATAATGGGGGATTCCCATTCCAAGTTTGAGGGACTTTTCTCAAGCTCAGACCATGAGAAGCTTCTGAGGATGAGAAGGATAACGTCCTCATGCAATAGATCCCTCAGGCATCATGACGTCCTTCCTACAGAGACAGCTCTAAAGATCCTAGAGGCCAAGAAGGCTTTAGGTTTGGTGAATGATGGATACTTCAATGAGCACATTAACTGTGGCTATGGACTGAATATCGATACTGTTACTAATTACCTCCAGGAATTAAGACATAGATATGACGAAGTGATGGCTGTTGTGGGCAACGAGACAAAAAAGGTATCTCTGTCTGAGATGAGATCCGCCCTTGGATGGTCCCAGAATTACCTAGCATCTATAATCGGTACGACCCGGGGCAGTATCGATTACTATGAGCGGGGCGGATATAGCGAGGCAAGACGCGAAGAGATCGCTGAATATGCCCGGCAACAAATTCAAGCCCATTTAGAGTATATAGATGCTAGAATTTCAGCTATTGGGCGCATACTTTCCTCTGACATCAGGTATCTAAAGGTCGTGGAAGTAGAAGTCATACCCAACGAGGGAGAGTACTCGGCGGATTACGTTTATGACCTAACCGTCGAGCCTACCCACACCTTCATCTCCCATGGTCTCGTGCTTCACAACACGATCAGCGTCGCGAAGGCGGGTGTCATGGCAACTTTGAAATCGAGGTGCGCGCTGCTCGCAGCGGCGAACCCGAAGATGGGTAGGTTCGATAAGTACGAACCGATAGCGCCGCAGATAAACCTCACCCCAGCCCTGATGTCCAGGTTCGACCTGATATTCGTTCTGACAGATGAGCCGAATGCTGAGAGGGATGCGCACATAGCCACGCACATCCTGAGGAGCAACTACGCTGGAGAGCTCTCGAGCCAGAGGAGCATCAATCCATCAATAAACGATGAGGACATAGAGAGCGCCACCGAGATCATAAAGCCTGAGATAGAGCCGGAGCTGCTCAGGAAGTATGTGGCCTATGCGAGGAAGAACATATTCCCGACGCTGACTGAGGTGGCGATGGAGCGGTTCAAGGAGTATTACATCAACCTCAGGAGCCAGGGGCAGGATGGAAACAAGCCTGTGCCTGTCACGGCGAGACAGCTCGAGGCTCTCATACGTCTCGGGGAGGCCAGCGCCAGGCTGAGGCTCAGCAACCGGATCACTGAAGAGGACGTCGATCGTGTTATAAGAATCGTTGAGTCCTGCCTGAAGAAGGTGGGAGTCGATCCGGAGACCGGGATGCTGGATGCGGATGTGATCAGCATAGGTATCAGCAAGAGCACCAGGGACAAGACAAAGCTGATGCTGAACATAGTCAGGGAGCTCGGCGGTAAGGAGGGCGCCCAGATCGATGATGTTCTAGACAGGGCAGAGGCTGAGGGCATAGACAGGGAGAGGGCTGAGGAGATAATCTCGCGCCTGAGGCAGGAGGGTTCCCTGATACAGACAAGCAGGGGCACCCTGCGGGCTGTGTGACGAAGGCTGAGCTGTCTCCCGTCCACTGCAAGCAGATTGCTGAATATTCTTCGGATGGATGAAGCGAGAGATCTGAGCGATAGTCTTAATATTTACGAAGTGCCACCTGCATTCATGCCACCGCCGGTCATAGCAACAGTCGGCGGAGGGGGCACACGCTTATACCCTCTCACGCTCTGCCAGCCGAAGCCCCTGGTGGAGGTATGCGACACTGCGATAATAGCAGTCCTCTTCAGAGTTCTCGCCATCCAGGGGTGCAGGAGGTTCATACTGGGCAGCAAGGGATTCGAGAACACGCTTGCCCTGTCGAACTACTTCAAGGCGGGAGAGGGTTTCTTCAAGCGTCTTGGCATAGACGACCATGAGGAGTTCAGCTACCAGCCGCAGTACGAGGACCATGGCAGCGCAGATTCCCTCAGGTACTGCATGCGGTACTTCTCCATCGATGAGGATGTCCTGGTCGTCTCCGGAGATAATCTCATAGATATCGACCTGGAGGACTTCATAGCATATCACAGGCGCAGGAATCCGATTCTCACCGTCGCGCTGAAGGAGCTTCCCAGCGAGGAGAGCGTCTCACAGTACGGGGTGGCGGAGCTGGAGAGCGATATGCGCATAAGGCGGTTCATCGAGAAGCCGAAGGCGGGCACGGAGCCGAGCAGGATGATAAACACAGCGTTCTACATATTCTCCCCTGAGATAAGAGAGGTCCTCGCAGAGATGGGCGACAAGTCCCGCGATATCGGAGGCGATCTCATACCGTATCTCACCGAGAACGGCTACGATGTCTACGGATATCCTCTCAGGGGCTACTGGATAGACATCGGCACCCCGGAGAGGCTTCTCCAGGCCACAATGAATGTCCTCTCCGGAAATGTGCGGCATTTCACCTTCCGGCACCCGTACAGGGAGAATCAGTGGATACACCCATCGACTCTGAGGCGCATAGGTCGCATGCTTGAGCGCGGCGATATCGAGCTCAGGGGCAGCGTCTTCATAGGGAGGGACTGCCGCATCGAGCCCGGGGTCGTCATAGAGAACTCGCATGTTGGCCACACATGCATGATCGAGAGGGATGTTGAGATAAGAAACAGCGCGGTCATGAGCTTCTCCAACATAATGCATGGAGTTCGGCTGAACCGCGCTGTTGTGGGCAGGTACTCCACGATCGAGGCGCACAGCGTGCTGGACGCGGATCAGTCCAATGGTCGGAAGGGCATACCTGTGATCGGCGACAATGTCCGGCTGCAGAAAGAATCTGTTGTGGGCCCAGGCACCAGGGTTGCACCTCTGAGGTACAGCCACATGATCCTCGCCACCGGCAAGTTCCTCGAGCTCGGCTCGGACGAGAGGAACATCTATTTCACCTCCAGGTGATCTGCGGTCGAGGGGATTCCTCACAAGAACTCTTCCGATAAGGCCTTCCGATACGGCCCATTTTGCATACTCGGAGAGGGGGACTTCCTCTCAGGCCTGTAGGCCGGGGTTTGCGCCCTACTGCTATCAGATCCTGACGACCTCTATCCCAGCCTGCTCCAGAAACCGCAGAGCTCCCTCATCGGGGTACTGGTTTCTGTACACAACCTTGCGTATTCTCGCGTTTATCATCATCTTGGCGCAGAGTATGCATGGCTGGTGTGTGCAGTAGAGCGTCGCGCCCTCGATGCTCACCCCGTGGAGGGCGGCCTGGATTATGGCGTTCTGCTCCGCATGAACCGCGCGGCAGAGCTCATGCCTGGTCCCGCTCTCCACCTTCTCTCTCAGGCATCCCACAACATCGCAGTGCTCAAGTCCTGTCGGAGCTCCGTTGTAGCCTGTCGAGAGGATGCGTTTGTCCCGCACAATCACCGCGCCCACCCTGTTTCTGAGACATGTGGATCGCTTTGCCACAACCGATGCAATCTCCATGAAGTACTCGTCCAGGCCTGGTCTGTCCATTGGTTTGATATCAAACGGAGAAATTGATATTGCTTCCGGTCGCTGGGATATCTGCGCTACAGCTTTCATGAAAAATGTTTGTGGAGCGGATATCAGTTGGCTCTGCGTGGAGGAGAGGACGTGGTTCTCAGAGTCTATTGTGTGAGGCTTGCTGATCTTGATCGATGATCTGAAGTCTCTGATCCTTCACCTGGAATCGCACCACTACGCAGCATTCAGCATGTACAGCGCCACACATGCCATCATCCACTCCCCCTCGACCAGCAGATCGAGAACAACAGGGTTCCGTCTCCTCCTCAGGTATGCGATGTATGCGTATCCGTAGATGGTGAGCGCCAGGGCGATCTCTCTGCCATCTCCCGGAAGGAGTAGCGAGACCGGCAGGATCGTTGTGTTCAGGATGAGCAGCAGAAGAACCGTCGGCGTCTCCCCGAGAATCACAGGCATCGTGCGCACGCCGCTGATCCTGTCGCCAGCGACATCGCGTATGTCGTAGAGAACCGTGTCGATGAACGTCTTGATGAATATGAAGTACAGCACGAGCACGCATGTGGCAGTGTGGCCGCTGTGGATCACCGGAATCAGCACCGTTACCACTGCCCATGCGGACCCCACCACGATGTTCTTCATCACCGGTATGTCCTTCAGCCTCGGAAGCCACGGAAGGAGACGCATACCGTAAAAAGCGTTTGCGATCACCGGCACGAACACAAGAGGCAGAGCTGCAGGTCTCACATAAGCAATTATGATTGCGGCTGCAAGGTAAGCAGAGAGCGCCAGGATCAGGAATATCCGCCTCCTCGAGTAGAGGAACTGCTTCCTCGCCGGCATGTTAGAGACGTCCCTGTCGAGATCCACGAGCTTGTCCAGCGTGTAAACACTGAAGGAGACGAGAAATACCGCAAAGCAGATCGCCATGCTCGGCTCGATTCCAAGAAGAACGCTCGCCATGTATGTTTTGAAGAAGCCTGTTCCCCCGATGAAGAGAGAGGTCACAGCCAGGAAGGCGAGCAGCCTCTCCGCAGCATCTACCGCATCTCTGCACACCAGATAAAAAAACTTAAATGGAATTACCTCACGAAACTGGTTGCTCCATGTCATAAACCGATGTGAATTTGGACCGAATTTGAAAATTATCTCTTTTAATCGGTAAATTTTGCTTGAAAATAGCTAAATTGCGTTATTTGAGCAAAAATCGTCGAGAATTATTGTATTATTCTGGTTGGGATCGAATTTATGTTTGTCTGCATGTTGCCTGTACTGTTTGTACTTACGAAAACTGAGAAATTCGCAGCTCATTTCTTGTTATAATTTCACAGAAGTTTGCGATCAGATGCTCTTTCTCTGCGGCTCCTTGCCCCACAGGAGGTTCGCGAGCCGGTTTGCCTGAGGGTGAAGTTATTTCTAAGTTAGATCTCTGGGTAGTCTACCTACGACGTGTGGATAAGTGCAAAAGCAATAGCTTCAGGCGATTCGCAGCCTTCAACCACGCTGTATGGCGCCGGACAATTATTTACAGATCCAATGATGTCGGTTTCCATGCCGACGTTGTTCAGAATAAACACATCTGAGGAGCCGGCCATCAAGATCAACTCAATGAAGGTAGACTACCGATCTCTGCTAACACATGGCATGTAAAACTGAATTAAGCTCGGCTCATCCAGGTGAATTAGCGGAGCAGTGAGAATGACGAAAGAGTATGCTTCATCGATCCCGAAAATCCAGCTCTCCGATAACTCGCAGAGATGAGCCTTCACATCAAACAGCCGCCCTCGATGGAGTATGTCATGAAAGCAAGAGGTACTCGCTACGCGCAGTCGATTGCTGATGAAGTTCTGATAGACTTCTAAATCACGTGGGCCCAGGAAGAAGCAGGAGCGTGGGCACATGAAGCGGCAGCTCTTCCTCCTACCTCAACCCTCTCCGCATGGCATCAAGCCTTCTGATGCTTGAGTAGTATCCCGCAGCCAGGAATAAACCAGCAGCCAGGAGAAGCACAAAGAAGTATCCTAGGATCTGCGGGGCGTCATTCCTGTAGAAGCTGACCTCTACGATTGAGTCCCTCTCGAGACTCCAGAGAACAACCGTGCGGTTCCCCCTGATGATCTCATACGGTTCCGGTCTGGGAATTCCAAGAGCCCTGGCGCCGGTTGTGTACCCCTCCGGAATCACGACAGCGACCGTTCCGCTGAGAATTACAGGAGATACGAACTGCTGTCCCTTCAGTGGCGACTCGTATCTCAAAATACCGGACACTGTCTCTTCAGCTGTGATCCTGTACCTGTAAACGCCCCTCCAGAAGCTCTCGTCCACGCTGCATCTCACAGTGTGTGAGTTGCGAATCACAGATATGTTCTCGATCCTGGCTATGGCTGTGATGTTGAAGGTCTTTCCGGACACAGGCTGCTCTATCACAGCTCTGCCTCCGGCCAGATCCACAACCGTAGCGTTGTTCAGCTCAAGGGATCTGGAGCCTGAGGTGAGGATGAGAAGAGATAGAGCAAGCGCGAAAAGCGCCGTGCGATCGAAGCGGGATGATGAACATCCTCCTGCCCGATTCTCAGCCTGAGCCGGTGCTGTGTATCCTGAAGACCTCGCCCTCATCGATATCTATCCTGCACCCCAGGATCCTCTGCGCCGTCCAGATGTTTGTTCTGGTGTGGCTCGAGATCTCACGTGTAGTGTACTCACCACCGGCGAGCGCTATGTACGGTATGAGCTGATCCGCAAGATGCACGTCCACCGATGCCCCGGCGTTCAGCTCCTCGATGAGGAAATTCGCGGCCTCTCTCCCGACGTCCTCTGCGCGCACACCCCTCTCGCCGAGGGCGCTTGATCCCCTGAACCCGCACCAGAGCGTTATCCCGCTGCCAGGAGACGACGAGCTCACGATCTGCACATCTATCCTTGCATCATATCCGTTCTCCCTCAGGAGATCGAGCGCTGCATCAGCCTGACGCGTTGCCACATGCTCCGGAAGGGAGCCGCAGTGTGATATCCCGCGGATTATCTTATCAACGACATCCACCCTGGCAGGCCTGAGCCTGGACGGCCTTGTGCTCAGCACCACAACCCCTCCGCCCCTTGGATAGTATCCGCGCCGCTCGCACCTGAAGCTCGCAGTGACACCGAAGAGCCGCATCGCTGGAAGTGCCACATGCTCCAGATAGTCGACGGTCGGGCTCCACCGGACGTCTGTGCCGCCCCTGACTGTAATTGTGACAGGCCCCTCTGCGGCTGTGAGCGCCGGAAGCACGCACTGTATCAGCAGCGTTACGCTCCCAGCGGTGCCTATATCCACATCATAGCTTCCTGCAGAGATCCTGCCGGGGATGAACTCGATCTCTTCAGATTCGAGATGCACCCCTCTGGTCTCAGCTCCCGATATCCTTGCCAGGGCCTCGATGGCTCTAACATGCTGCGCCGCAAGCCCGGGCTTCGGCCTGTTCCGGCGGATATTTTTTAATCTTACTGGGATGCCGGTGAGTGCTGACAGCGCCACAGAGGTTCTCACGATCTGGCCGCCGCCCTCACCGTACGAGCCATCGATCTCTATCATCTGCGGCTTATTCATCTCACTGCTTCATCGTACTCTCTTAGAAATTCTTCGCAGAGATCCGCTATCCTGGCGGATGCATCTCTGATCACGTCGAGAGGATCCGCGCCCCTTGTCTTGAGCCTGAAGACCGGGTTGTCCATTATCGGGAACTTCGCGTCGTAGGTGGCTATCACAACCCTATCATCCTTCAGCAGCTCGCTTCTCAGGAGGTTGAGCAGCGTGTGCCGCTCCCCCTCGAACTCTATCCTGAGCTCATCCTCTGTCTTCTTCAGAACCTTCAGGTTCAATGCATGCCCCCTAAACAAGCCCTGTGCCGTAGTAGGTGCTCAGCTTTCTCATCTCCGTGCGCTTGCATTCAGGACACTCCAGGCGGCCGTCTTTTTTTACTAGCGGTGTCGTGCAGCTGCTGCAGTAAGCCTTTATCACTCCCATGTCCTCCGGCTCGGTCGAGAGCCGCATCTGTCTAGCATCTATGACCTTTGCCCTGACGATATCTCTGAGGCTGAACATCTGCTTCAGGTCCTTGACATAGGAGCTCTTGACATTTGATATGTGTATGGTTGCGTCCAGCTCTGGAAGCGGCCTGGATTCGTAGCCCTTCTTGAACGCAAGCGAAAGTATAACAAGATTCTCCTTTATATCAACAACCTCTCCGACGACGATATCCCCGTTCTCCACCCTGGGCAGAGCGTTGCTTCTCGGTATCACACTCGCAAGGCGGCTCTCGGGATCGATATCGACCACGCCTGTGGTTGATGCGTATATGTTGCCGCCGGAGACGTATGTATCGTGCCCCGGGACGAACTCCTCTGCCGAGCCTATCCTGTCGCCCGGCAGGACCAGGGCTCCACCCATCTGCTTATCCTTGACTTCATCGGTTGTGCCTGACATCTTATCGCTGTTTGCACACAATCCTATATAACTCAACCTCTATCCATTCGACATCTTTCCTGTGGAAATCGAACATCCTTTTAATTGGAATCCTTGCTTTATAGACCTCCTCGACCCTGCAGGGAGAGACGAAGCTGCGAACGAAGTTCAGGCTTCCTGCATTGTGGATGGTGTATATAACATCCGCGATCTCCACCGCCCTCCTGAGAAACGCCCGATCGCCGCGGCTGGCGTGCTGTGCGCCAAATGGTGGATTCATTATTACAGTTTTCACCCTGCGAAACGCGATTCGCTCGATATCCCCCAGGATAAAATCCACGTGCACGCCGAGCATCTCAGCATTCTCACGCGCGATCCTCAGCGCCTGGGGATCGATATCCACTCCGTATGCCCTCGCTCCCAGAAGCGCGGCCCCGATCGCCAGGATGCCTGTGCCACAGCCGAGATCCAGGACCTGGGATAGCTCATCCCTCATGTGAGCGATGTGGAGCAGATCCGATGCGAGCGACGGCGGGGTCATGTACTGCTCCATCGCTGCAGAGGGGCTCGGGAAGCCCCTCACACGCTGGAGCAGGATCTCAAGCTGTCTCTTTCTCATCGCCACGGATGTTGTCTGAGGCCATATTTATCCGATCCCACGATTTTCATCATGCATCGATGGCAAACAACTGAAGTCCTGGCAGAGTAAATGCATCGATATTTGCCGATATCATACACCGGCCAAGTAGCAGCAGGTGATCGTATAGATCTCATATAGATCCGAGATGAACACAAATCTTTTTAATTTATAGGGGTCATCAGGGCATGAGGTGTTTGGTTTGAAACTTGTCTATGCAGCATTGATGCTTTTCCTCCTGCTGGGGTCGGCCTTTGCTGGCACATTCACGGCAGGTCTTGATGCTGATACATATGTGGACAGAGAGAATCCGGATGCGACGTTCGGGGATGCGACCACGCTGTGGGTCGCATCAGCTGCAGGTGAGCCGCTGAAGATCGCGTACATCGGATTCATCAATGCGTTCGGCAACCAGGGCATCAGCTCTCCAGATCAGATCTCCACGGCAACACTGAAGCTGACGGTCTCTGAGGTGGAGAAACCTGGCATCATAAAGGTGTACTTCGTCCATGGATATATCAGCCCTGAGATCGCATGGGAGGATGCCCCTGAGGCTGTGGAGAATGTATCTGCAGAGATCGAGATCGACTCCCCAGGGGAGTACACGCTTGATGCCACCGACATCATCAAGGAGGCTGTGAGGACATGCACTGAGGGCTGTCCGTACGGTCTGAAGATCGTCGCTGAAGGGGATGCGTCGATCGGCCTGGCCTCCTCTGAGGCGTCAAAAGACTCAACAGAGCTCAGGTACGTCGGCGGAATGTAGCTCAGCGAGCTGCACGCCCTCTTTTTTGAGATATTCGCTACGATCCACAGGCAGGGCATCTGTTGCTCTCAGGTGATGACAGAAACCTCCAAATCCCATACCAATATCATGATCTACTGTGATGTTCAGCGAGGAGGTTTCCTATGCGGCTGCTCTGCATAGCTGATGTTCATGATGCATCCTGGAGACTGGAGTTTCTGAAAGGATGCCCTGCGGATCTGATGGTGATAGCAGGAGATCTTCACGATGATGGGAGACCGGAGGATGCGGTATATGTTCTCGATGAGCTCTCCCGTTTTCCGCAGATGAAGCTCATAGTCCCAGGCAACATGGACCCCAGGACATTCGCGGAGGATCTCTGGCGGAGCCACGGTCTCATACCGATCCACAAATCCTCTTTTGTAGTGGGAAACGTGGGGTTTGTGGGCATGGGCGGGATGGTGGCGAGGAACCCCAGGAGGATCGGGGATCCGACAAGGTACTACCACAGCGATGAGGATCTCTACAGGACACTGACGGATCTTCTTCACTCGATTCGCGATCTCGAGCGTCGGGTGGTGGTGGTCCATCAGCCGCCCAGGGGCGTGAGAGATCGCCTGTACAACGGAGAGCTGTCTGGGAGTGTTGGCCTGAGGCGGGTGATTGAGGAGCATCAGCCTGATCTGGTGATATGCGGCCACATCCACGAGGATCGGGGCGCCTCTGCTCTCGGGGGCACACTTGTGGTTAACGTGGGAGAGGCGCGCATGGGGCATGCTGCGCTTATAGATCTTGATGGTCTTGATGTGGAATGGCTGAGGGCAGAATAGATTCACTATTCGTCCTTTCAGTATGATGACTTGCCAGAAAAGGCACTGGTCCCTGCTATGCGCTCTTGAAAATGAATGTGTGCTTCCTGCGACCTGTTTGCTTGCCCTCTAAGTTGCTGAACACACAAGAGCGTCAGTATTTATAGGCGTGTTGCCAAAACGAATGCTTGGCGGAAGTGGTGATATGCCTGCAAGGGTTATGGATTTGATGAGCTATCCGGTGCTCACAGTGCCGCCGAACGCGAAGGTCATAGATGCGATAAGGCTGATGGCCAGCGGCCCGAAGGGCTGCGTGATCGTCGCAGAGGGGGGCCTTCTCAAGGAGGTAAAGGGCATCGTCACAACAAGTCGCATATTCAAGAAGGTATTTGCAGCCGGCCTGGACCCTGAGAAGGTCTGCGTAGCGGATATAATGACTCCAGCTCCGCTTGTCACGATCTCCCCAGAGGCAACCACAAGAGAGGCGGCTGAGCTCATGGTGCGCCACAACATACGCCGTCTTCCGGTGGTACAGGAGGGGGCGCTTGTTGGCATAATCACAAGCAAGGACCTCCTGCGGTGCGTGAGGTAATTAACGATATCTATTTATGGTAAGGTGGAGACGCATACTCTTGCGCTTCTGTCAAGTACTGGAGGCGCATGCCCGTGCGCGAGAAGTGGCGCGAACGGTGCACGGCTGGCATGATTTGGTCACAGGTGTCGAGGTAGCCTAGCCAGGTAGGGCGCAGGTTTGCTAAACCTGTTCCCCTTCGGGGATCGAGGGTTCGAATCCCTCCCTCGGCGCTCAAATTTAAGGAGGATTCCTAAAAACCAAGTATTTTGGTATAAAACTCCTTTGATAAAAGCATGCAGCGACATGCCCAGATCATTGAACAGGAGGTTGATAGGAATCCTCTAAGGAATTCAGCTGCTGACTGGTAGAACACAGCGGGCGCAGACTCCGGCGATCGGACCGATAGGAACTCACGTGAACAGATCGGGACGCATTGAGGGTGTCGTTTTAAACGGCTGTGAGCAGTTTGACCTAATGACATGGTCTTTGCGTGCAGAACGAAATGGTGTTTCACATACACATTCTCATCAGCGGCTCCTGCATGCCGAATCCTCTCAGGCGGATCTCATCATCTATGATTATTAGGTATGTGTTACCGCCGCCATCCGCGAGCGAGCCCGCATTTGCGATCAGCAGCTCTTCGTCCCTTCTGTAGATCGCGGCCTGATGCGTATCGCCGTAGATGAAGCAATCGACCCTGCCCGGGTGTCGCTCTCTTATGAACCTGAGGATGGCGTCGTACTGGGACTCAACAGGGCTGTATCTCAGCGTCCTGAGCACTCCAGATCTCACCTTTTCAAATATTCCGGTGACCCTCCAGAGCGACTCCTCGATCTCCACAGCCTCCCCCAGGTAGCAGGACCTGTAGATGCTCTCATAGGCATATGCCATCATCCTCTCGAGATCCGCAGGAAGCACAGGCTCCCCCGAGAGCCTGCGTAAGCCCTCGAATATCTGCGCAGGGAGTGATTTGATCCCGTCCAGATGGTGTCCGTGTGTGAACAGAAGACGCCTGCCCCCAATCACAATCTCATACGTGGGATAATGGAATGTCATCTTAAGTCCCGCAAGATTCATCGACCATTTCAGGTTGGGAAGGTAAACTGCGAACGGCTCGCCCCTCGCAGCCCTCTCGAGAAGGGATAGCTCCTGGCGTATGATCGTCATGTGGTGATCGTGATTGCCCACCACATAGCTTACCCTCACGCCCAGCTCGTCCAGCCGCCTGAAGAAATAGCTGGCATCACGGATGGCGCTCTCCATCCGTACCCGCCAGAGATCGAGGATATCGCCGAGAAGCACGACCTCATCGATACCTTCCCCGTACCTCCAGAGCTCCCATATGAGGTAATCGACATTATCGCGCCTTGAAAGAGCAGAGCACTTTGAGCCGAAATGCGTATCAGAGATCACAGCAATTGACATAAGAGCTACACCCCTTCAGCTGCCCCCACTTCAGCACTAACACATAATTAGGATTCAAACTCAGTAATACTTTAACTTGTTGGTGGATGCGGTAGAACCTCCAAATCATGCCTGGACATCAGAATCCCTGAGCTGTGACATCACCATCTCCGCTATCTTCGGGCCGAGGATCTCTGAGAGTGCGGATTTATCCGCGGCTCTGAGGCTCTCCAGGCTCCTGTAGCCTGCCTGGTAGAGCTTCCTGGCCCTGACCCTGCCTATGCCCTTCAGCTCCAGCAGCTGGAGAAGCTCATCGCCTGCGCCGTAGTGTATCCTGAGCGCCAGCCTCTCTGCAAGATATGTGACCCCGAGATCCATGTGCTTCGATATCCTGTGCAGCGCGCTCATGAGCCATTCCGCGGTCTCCGCTATCCTCATGACATCTCCCGGGCCGATGTTGTATTTGTCCGCAATCCTGTCCTCATGAACCTCATTTATCCAGTCCAGGAGCATGGAGGCAGTCTTCACCTCCCTCAGGAGCCAGTCGAGGTTCTCCTCGCTCCCCAGCTCTGAGGAGTGCTCGGAGATGAAATCCTCGAGCCAGTTATCGCTCTGCTGGACGAAGAGCAGCTCCATATCAGGGGTCATCGTTATCACATGTATGAGCGTGAGCTCAGAGGGCCTGCGAACGCCTCTGATCCCATGGATCATCACCACGGCGCTCAGCGGATCGAGATACAGCCTGGATACCAGAGCACCGAGGGGTGTTGGCTCGAGATCCTCCTCGATCATATCGCTCTTCACAAGGAACTCCAGGACAGCAGCTATTGTCTCTCCCAGGTGCGATGGATCCTGCTGGCGGGCGTAGAATGTGGATGACATGAGCCTGCTAAGGGACTCGATCGAATCTGCGAATCCGGATGCGATCGCTGCAAGCACATGCGTCCGAAGCGCTCTCTCGCTCGCAAGCTTCGACCATATCTCCTCAGGCTCGCCCATTATGTAGTGTTCCATGAGCCTCTGCATCTCCTCCTCGCTTCTGGCCATGATGAGCGACTCGCCGTAGGGATCGAGCCCCGGCCTGCCCGCTCTGCCTGCCATCTGCCTGTACTCCATGACCGGAATCGGGCGGGTTCCAAGACCCGCCTCATATCTCTTGTAGCTCCTTATGAGGACCCTGCGCGCAGGCAGGTTCAATCCAGCCGCGAGGGTGGGGGTGCATGCTATGACCTTTATGATGTTCTGCCTGAATCCCAGCTCTATCAGACGCCTCTGATCAGGGAGAAGGCCTGCATGATGGAACGCAGCTCCATGCCTAAGGCACATTGCAAGCCTCTTCGAGACCTCGCCCTCGCCGCTCAGCCTCTCAGCAATCTCGATCGTCTCCTCGGATTCCCGGAGAGCTCCGGCGAGCTTCTGAGCCATCGACTCAGCATTCCTCCTGGTGCTCTCGAATATCAGCATCTGGCCGCCCTGATCAACTGTATCCATGACCAGGTTCAGCACCTGGTCCCTGCTCTGGTTCTTGAGCTTCAACTCCCCATCCGGGAAGACCAGGCGGTCCTCAAACAGAACGCCCTCTCTGAGCCTGACAGGCCGCCAGTCGCTCGAGACCAGCTCCCCCTTTATCCAGTCCGCGATCTCCCTTCCATTGGCTATCGTCGCGCTGAGCCCTATCACCTGCATCTCGGGGTTGAGATGCATCAGCTTAGTCATCGTCATCTCCAGCGTTGGTCCTCTGTTTGTGGAATCCAGGAGGTGAATCTCGTCCACGACAAGAACGCCGATCTTATGCACCCACGAGGCCCCGTTTCGTATGAGCGAGTCCGCCTTCTCGGATGTTGCTATGATTATGTCGTTCCTTCCCAGACGCTCGTCCTTCCTGTCAAAGTCTCCGGTGCTGATGCCTATCCTCAGGCCGAGCTTGGAGAACCTGCTGAAGCTCTCGAACTTCTCCGAGGCGAGTGCGCGCAGCGGGACTATGTAAAGAGCCCTTTTTCCAGAGAGCGCACCCCTGAGCATCGCAAGCTCCGCAAGAAGTGTTTTTCCCGCGGCAGTCGGCACCGATATGATCATGTTCCTGCCGTCGAGAAGCCCGCGCTCTATCGCATCCGCCTGCGGTGGGTACAGCTCGTCTATCCCCAAGGCCTCGTAAAGCTCTATGACGCTCTCCGGCAGCCATCGTGTCAGATCTCTTATCGTGAGCATGAATCCCCTTACCCTTATATACTAAACAGCGCTACTAGATGCGGCAGCATCTGGATCCTCCAGCATCTTCGGAGAGATATGAATGTACGCTGATCGGATAAAATCCCTTCCTCCCTATCTGTTCGCTGAGATCGATGGAATCAAGAGGAGAGCGAGAGAAAGGGGCGTTGACGTCATAGATCTGAGCGTGGGCGACCCGGACATCCCGACACCTGAGCATATCATTAAAGAGATGTGCGAGGCTGTGAAGAGGCCTGCAAACCATCAGTATCCGTCATACGAGGGAAAGATCGAGTTCAGAGAAGCTGTGGCTGAGTGGTATCGCAATATATTCGGTGTAGATCTGGATCCCTCCACAGAGATACTGACCCTCATAGGATCGAAGGAGGGGCTCGCGCATGCCCCGCTGGCGTTCGTTAACCCCGGTGACAGGGTTCTCGTCCCGGATCCAGCATATACGGTTTACAGCACAGCGGTGATGTTTGCTGGTGGCGTCCCTGAGAGGATGCCCCTCCTGAAGAAGAACTCGTTTCTTCCCGATCTCGAGAGCATAAGGGCGAGGCTGGAGCAGGACCCGAGCTGGAGGCCGAGGCTGATCTTTCTGAACTACCCGAACAATCCGACCGGCGCGGTCGCAGGAATTGATTTCTTCAGGGAGCTGGTGGATCTCGCCCGTGAGTACGGAATCATGGTGATGCATGATAACCCGTACTCGGAGATATACTTCGACGGGCGACCTCCCAGCATACTCCAGGTACCCGGAGCGAAGGATGTGGCTGTCGAGTTCCATTCGCTTTCCAAGACGTACAACATGACGGGCTGGCGCATAGGCATGGTCTCAGGGGGCTCCAGGATCATCGAGGGCATCGGCAAGGTCAAGTCGAACATAGACTCCGGAAACTTCGGCGCGGTCCAGGACGCAGGTATAGCTGCTCTGAGAAGCCCGCCGGAGATCGTTGATGGATTGAGGTCTGTTTACAGGGAGAGGATAGAGATCCTGTACTCAGCGCTCTGCGATATAGGCCTTGAGCTCTCGAAGCCGAAGGCGACGTTCTACCTCTGGGCATGGACCGGCGGGGACTCCAGGGAGTACGCCAAGATGCTTCTCGAGAGGACTGGGATTGTCGTGACACCAGGCGTCGGATTCGGCGAGCATGGCGAAGGTTACATAAGGCTCTCTGTGACCCAGCCCACAGAGAGGATCGAGATGGCGGCTGAAAGGCTGAGGAATCTCTGAGAGGAGGGTGCATGTTGCGTAAAGAGTATTCAGCGCATGAGATCGAGGCGAAGTGGCAGAGGATATGGGAGGAGGAGGGCGTATTTCACGCGGAGCCTGATTCGAGGAAGAAGTTCTTCCTGACGATACCATACCCGTACCTGAACGGCAACCTTCACGCCGGACATACGCGCACTTTCACGATAGGCGATGCCATAGCTCGGTACCACAGGATGCTGGGCGAAAACGTTCTCTTCCCGATGGCATTCCACGCGACAGGTACCCCGATAGTCGGGCTCAGCGAGCTGATCGCGAACCGCGATCCTCTGATATGGGATGTATACACCAGGCTGCATGGAATACCGGAGGAGGAGCTGAAGCAGCTGACCACTCCTGAGGCCATAGTCGATTACTTCAGGAGGCAGGCGAAGCTCGCCATGAGGAGCATAGGCTACTCAATAGACTGGAGGAGGGAGTTCACAACAACAGATCCAGCATACAACAGGTTCATCGAGTGGCAGTTCGGAATACTCAGGGAGAAGGGATACGTCACAAAGGGCTCGCATCCTGTGAGATGGTGTCCAAACGATCAGAATCCCGTCGAGGATCACGATATACTGAGGGGAGAGGATGCGACGATACTGGACTTCACCCTGATAAAGTTCAGGATCGATGACCGGGTGCTTCCATGCGCAACCCTCCGTCCCGAGACTGTCTTCGGCGTTACGAACCTCTGGGTGAACCCGAATGTTGTCCACTACGTGGCAAGGGTGAATGATGAGGTCTGGATAGTTAGCCCGCAGGCGTACCACAAGCTCACATTCACTGACAGATCCGTAGAGAAGATCGGCGAGATCTCCGGGGAGGAGCTGATCGGCAAGAAGGCCAGGAACCCTGTGACGGGCGATGAGATCATCATCCTGCCGGCCACGTTCGTCGATCCGGACAGCGGCTCCGGCATAGTCATGTCCGTGCCTGCGCATGCCCCTCTGGACTACCTCGCGCTCAGGGATCTCTACGATGCGGATCTGAGCAGGTACGGCATAAGAGAGGATCTCCGCAGCATAAAATTCATCTCCCTGATATCTGTGCCGGAGTACGGGGAGTTTCCTGCTGTTGATGCCGTGAACGAGCTGGGTGTTAAGGACCAGAACGATCCGAAAGCAGAGGAGGCGACGAAGCTAGTCTACCGCAGGGAGTTTCACAATGGCGTGCTGAAGGATATCACCGGAAGGTACGCCGGAACCCCGGTGCACAGGATAAAGGACATCCTGCTTCAGGACCTCATAGATCAGGGTGTGGCCGAGATATTCTACGAGTTCAGCGAGACTCCGGTGATATGCAGATGCGGGACCAGATGTGTCGTCAAGATGGTCCGGGATCAGTGGTTCCTGGAGTACTCAGATCCCGTCTGGAAGTCCAGGGTGCTTGAGTGTCTCGCTGGCATGAGGATCATACCTGAGGAGATGCGTGCTGAGTTCATCAACAAGATCGACTGGCTCAAGGACAAGGCGTGCGCAAGGCGGAAGGGCCTGGGCACAAGGCTTCCCTGGGATAAGGAGTGGCTGATAGAGTCGCTGGCTGACAGCACGATCTACATGGCGTTCTACATCCTGGCGAAGTATGTCAACGCTGGCATGAGGATAGACCGGCTGGTCCCACAGTTCTTCGACTACATCTTCCTCGGAAGGGGCACTCCTGAGGAGGTCGCATCCCTGACAGGAGTTGATGTGGAGACTGTGAAGCGAATACGCGAGGACTTCGAGTACTGGTATCCCGTGGACCTCAGGACCTCAGGAAAGGATCTGGTGGCGAACCACCTTCTGTTCTTCCTTTACCACCACGTGGCGATATTTCCGGAGAGCCTCTGGCCCAGGGCGATAGCCGTTAACGGTTTCGTCTCTCTGGAGGGACAGAAGATGTCGAAGTCCAGAGGGCCTATACTCACGCTCAAGCAGGCGGTGGCAGAGAACGGCGCTGATGTGACGAGGCTGTACATACTTGCGAACGCAGAGTACACCCAGGATGCGGACTGGAGAAATGATGGGGCGCAGGCGACACGCGGGCAGGTCGAGAGGTTCTACGCGCTCGCCAGGGAGATCATCGAGAGGAATGACATAGATGAAAGCGCGGAGCTGACGCTGATCGACAGGTGGATGTTATCGCGACTCCAGCGCAGGATCATCGAGACGACAGATGCGCTGAACAACATCCAGACCAGAAGGGCGCTTCAGAGCGCTTTCTACCACATGCTCAACGATCTGAGATGGTACGAGAGGAGAGGTGGTAAAAACCAGCTCCGCAGGATACTGAATGTCTGGGTCAGACTGATGGCTCCGTTCACCCCGCACATCTGCGAGGAGATCTGGCAGAACATAGGCGAGGGATATGTTTCAAGAGCCACCTGGCCGGTTCCGGAGATGTCGCTCATAGATGAGCACGCGGAGCGGGCAGAGGCCTACCTGGAGCAGACACAGAGGGATATCGAGGAGATCATAAGGGTGACTAAGACGAAGCCCGGGAGGATCGTGCTTTACACAACCCCATCCTGGAAGAAAGAGATGCTCCGACTTGCTCTGGAGGTATCGAATGGCGGGAGGCTTGATATGAGCGCTCTGATGAGATCGGCCATGAGCCATCCGGAGATCCAGAGCCACAGGAAGGATGCTCAAAAGTACGGTGGCAGGCTCGCGAAGTCAGCGCATGCTCTGAGCGGGGATGTGCTTGCGCTTGACGAGTTCGGGATACTCTCCAGGGAGAGGGAGTACCTCTCACAGGCGTTTGGCTGCCCGGTTGAGGTCTACTCCGCTGACAATCCCACATACGATCCGAAGGGCAGGGCACAGAATGCAGAGCCTGGAAGGCCAGCGATATACATAGAGTGACCGGGCGGGGGAGGCAGTGGCTCTGTTGCGCCCCCTCTCAGGCCTGAAGACCGGAGTTTGCGCCCTGCTGCTCTCCATCACCGTCGTGGCTGCTGTGCGATTGCTCCTGAACGCAGACCGAAGCTTCTGCTACCCTTCGCCCCCAAGAAGTATAACGATCGCTCAGGCGGATCGTCTTACTTCAAAACCAGCGTCTCTCTCCCGACTTTCAGCATTGCCTCCCTGCCGGCGAGGAGCTCGACGAGTTTCAGGGCGAAGTCCATGGCTGTGCCCGGCCCCTGGCTCGTGACCACATTCCCGTCCACAACGACGCGCTCGTCCATGTACCGCGCGCAGGCAGACACCTCCTCTTTTCCGGCTGGATGGACCGTGGCCATACGGCCGCTCAGCACGCCGGCCTTCACGAGGACAGAAGGAGCGCCGCATATCGCGGCCACGTACTTGCCAGCAGTTGACATCCTCCGGACAGCGTCGAGCACGCGTTCATCTTTGCCGAGATTGATGAAACCTGGATTCCCACCTGGTAGCACTATCGCATCCGCCCTGCCGAGATCCACATGGTCGAAGGTGGTGTCCGGAATAACCCTGACACCATGTGATCCCTGGATCGGACCGTCCCTGAGGCCGGCGACCTCTACGTCGACTCCGGCGCGCCTGAGAATATCAACCACTGTCACAAACTCAATCTCCTCAAAGCCCTCAGCAAGCGGCACCACAACCTTCATGGCAGAACCTCCAGATCGAATATGATGGAAGGGCACATATATTTAATGGGCGCATATTTGCAGTTTATTCCTCCCATGGGAAACCCTTATATTGCAGTCAAGCCCAAGCCAGCCTGAGTTTGGGGCCATAGGGTAGCCTGGTATCCTACAGGACTGGGGGTCCTGTGACTCGCGTTCAAATCGCGATGGCCCCATAGGGGGACTGCTTTTTCATATGGGCTCATCGAATTAGCGGATTGATCTTCAGAGATCCAAACTCGGCTCAATCCGGATCCACGATAATTCGCAGAGATGGGTCTGCACGGGTTTTTGCCATCAGGGTGATATAGATGCTCAAGATATCTGCCTCCACAGATGCCGTGGGAGATACGTCAACTACTCCGGCCTGAAGACCGGAGCTTGTCCCTGGCGCCATGCGGAGAATCCTACATGTCCGAGACAATAGGCCGGTTGACATCACAGGATAGAGCTCCGAAGAGCGGCGACCCTGGAGACGCTCCTGGCCTCAAATGCAGGTTTCAGCTTCCGCATTAGATGCGGATTCGGAGCGTTCCAAAATGCTTGTCATCATTCCGTGCAGGAACCGTTTCTCCGCTAAGGAGTGTCTTGTGGGGTCAGAAGGCATCTCAGGAGAAAGTAGTAGGAACAGAGATATATCTGTTTCTGGGTGGGGTACGCTCCTCCACGCCCGAATTGCAGGGTTTCCTCTACCCCTTCACCCCAGGAGGTTCTATGAAGTTCGACGTTGCTGTTGTCGGTGCCTCGCCAGCAGGGCTCTCCGCTGCAGCAAGCTCTGCCCGCACCGGCGCGAGGACCGTGCTGTTTGACAGGAATCTCGCATCGGTGCCGAACGCCAACACTGTATTCGATGGGATGGCAGCTGCTGCATCTCTGAATGTGGATCACTTCTCCATCCACCAGGTCATAGGCATGCGGCTCGTATCCCCCTCGGGACGCATTCTTGAGATAGATGCGAGAGGCCACTTTCTGGACAGGAAGAGGTTTTACGCTCATCATCTGAACTTCGCAGCAGACTGCGGAGCTGAGATCGTCGAATCAGAAGTCAGATCTGTTTCGAGATCCGCAGATGGTATGGAGCTTTCGCTCTCCTCCGGAGATGTGATCGATGCCATGATCGTCATAGATGCTGGTGGTGTGGATTCCAGGCTTGCATCATCCATGTTCAAAACCATGCGTCATCCCGAGGACGTGGCCTGGGCTGTGGAGGTCGATGTCCGATATCCGGGCATTGGGGAGGAGTATCGATTCGAGTACTGGGTGGGGAGCATAGCACCTGGATGGAAGGCCACATTCTCTCCGGCAGGCGACGACATGGCAACGCTGGGAGTCTTTGTGAGGCGGCATGGTAGAGATGTCCAGAGGTTTCTGGATTTGTTCATAAGGAGGTTCATCAACAGAAGGGCTGGTTCGTACCCCGGCATCGAGCGAATGGAGATCCTGGAGACCCGGCGTGGAGGAGACCCGATCGCAGCGCTCCCTGGTAGAATTGTGGATAAAGGCATCATGGTCACGGGCGGGGCTGCAGCCCAGAGCGGGCTTGCGTACTCGATGCGCGCAGGAGAGATATGCGGAGAGGTTGCAGGCAGAGCTGCACTCGCCGGGGATGCATCCAGGAAGCGCCTCTCAGAGTACAGCAGGAGATGGTGGCGGGAGCTCGGTCCTCAGTACGTCCTGGGAAGGGCATCGCTTGAGACATTGAGATCGATGAGCGATGCGGAGATCGACAGGCTCTTTCTAGCCCTCTCCGGCCGCAATCTGCTGGTACCCGGAGGTCTGTGGAAAAAGAGCGCAAACGCATTTCTGAATGTGACAAGATCCGTGCCGGGCATGCTGCCGCGATTTCTTCTAAATCTGCTGCGCTTTTGAGATCTCAGGAGCACTCACTTCCGGCTCTGCTTCTCATCCCACCACCCGATCTTCGCATCCGGAACGCAATCAATCCCCGGGGAGTACGGCTTTATATCGATCAGCGGCGTGCCGTTCAGAGCATCCAGACCTCTCACCCGCAGCCTCCTCCCCTCCACAGATAGCAGCTCTGCGACGCTGAATGCCACCGGATTCGGCCTATCAGGGGATCGAGTTGCGAAGACCCCATGGACACGTCCGTCATGAGGCGGCACGGCCCTGAGCCTGGTCCTGTCTGCCCTGTCCAGCCAGTACAGAACTATGAGATGCGTGCACTTGTCGAGATCCATGAGCCCCTCCTCAAACTCGGGGAAGATCTCTATCTCGCAGATCTCTCTTGAGACCCTGCCCTGATGCGGCGCCTCGGCCCTGCTGCTGAAGGGCGTGCGGATCACCCCAATGGGTCTAAGCACCATGTTGCTCTCCATCTCTCTGCTTTCCATAGTATTATCCTCACATCCTTCGATTCACATAGGTTTTAACAGCCTGTCGGCGATCTCTTCCATGATCCCTGCATCTGGCAGTGCCTCGCCGGTAAGGCTTGCTCTGAAGATATCCTTTCTTTTCGGTATCACGCCGATGACTCTGTCCCTGTCGATCATATCCAGGATATCCTCAGAATCCTCATCGATCCTGTTCACTATGAAAAGCACATCTTTTCCAATCTTCCTGCCCATTTCAGCTATCTTCCCAGAAAGCTGTACAGATTCGTAGCATGGATCTATGACTGCGACGATCTTATCGCAGCCGGCCTCCACTCCTCTCCCGAAGTGCTCTATTCCGGCATCTGTATCCACGATCACATGCTCCCCATCGGTCCTGAGCTTCTCCAGAAACTCCCGGGCGAGGGCGCCCATGGGGCACGCGCACCCCTCGCCGAAGTCGTGGATCTTGCCTATCGCCACGAGCTTTATCATCTCATCTCCAACCATGACATCAGGTGGTATATCCCCCACCCGAAACTCCTCAGGAATTATGCTGAGCGCCTCTCTCCTCTCAGATCTTATGAAACGCATCAGCCTCTCGCTTAGCGCCCTCTTTCCTCCGAGAGATTCCATGAAGTCTCTCGGCTGATCAAAGCCGAGCATCCTGTAGATGCCGAAGTTCGACTCATCGGCATCGACCACAAGAACCCTTGTGCCCCTCCTGGCAATCTCTCTTGAGAGGAGAGCTGCAACGGTGCTCTTGCCGCTCCCGCCCTTGCCGCATATCAGTATCTTCATATACACCTCCAAAAAAATTTCAGGCCAGGAAGGCCAGCTTGTTCAGCGGGATCGGCACCCCGCTTCCCACGCCGTTCTTGGTGTAGAAGAGATCGACCTTCCCGTCATGCGCCCAGTATGTTGTTGGATAGTACAGCGGAAGCGCTGGGAGTTTCCGTGCATAGACTTCCTGTATCTCGTTCACCAGCTCTCTCCTCTTCTCCGGATCCATCTCTGCGATCTCTCTCCTCAGGAGATCACTCAGCTCCGGATCATCGTATCTGGCGCTGTTGAATCCAGCTCCCGTGATCACCTTGTTCAGTATCGCCGGATCTCCGCCCATCCCGCCATGGCCGCTGAGCGCTAGATCGAATTTCCACTCGTTGACCGCGTTATCAAGGGTCTTCGAGTCGACGCTGCGCATGTTGACCTTTATGCCCGCTGCCTCCAGGTCGTTCTTTATGAGCTCGCCAGCACGCTCGTTGCTGGATGTGACAAGAAGCTCCACCTCCAGCGTCTTTCCGTCCTTCTCGAAGAATACTCCCTTCTTCTCATAGCCCATCTCCTTCAGCAGATCTCCCGCCTTCCCCGGATCGTGGGCGTACTGCTCAACATCAGGATTGTACCACTCGCTGTCAGGCGCGAAGAGGCCGGGACTTGCGGGAACACCGTATCCACGCTGGGCTATCTCGACGAGCTTCTCCCTGTCTATGGCGTATGCAAGGGCCTGTCTGAACCTCACATCGGAGAAGGGCTCCTTCTTGTGGTTTATCATCAGCTTCGCGAGCCAGTCGTGAGCGCTCTCGAGAACGACGAAGCTGCTCCTGAGCCCATCAGCGACCTCTGGAGGCACAGAGGCTGCATCGACCTCGCCGCGCCTGAGCGCCGGGCCGGACATCTCCGCGCTCAGCTTGACAAACTTCAGCTGCTTCACCTTCGGGGCGCCCTGGTAGTAATCATCATTCGCCTCGTATAGGTAGGTTCCCTGAGCCTTGCTGTAATCGACAAGCTTGAAGGGACCGGTGCCTGTAAGCGCCTTTGCATCCTGGAAATCCTCCGGATTTGTCACATCACTGTAGATGTGCTCCGGAAGGATCGGCAGCGTGCCTGCGACCTGGTCCAGGAAGGGCGCATACGGCTTCGTCAGGTAGATCTTCACCGTGTGATCATCGATCTTCTCGGCTCTATCCACACTGCTGCTGTCGACCCACTGGTACGGATGCTCTTTTATGTAGTTGATTGTGAAGACAACATCGTCCGCTGTGAACGCCTCCCCATCATGCCACTTCGCATTCGGATTCAGCTTGAAGAGGTACGCGTTCTCATCCTTCAGATACTCCCAGCTCTCTGCAAGCGCAGGCACGAAGCCATTCTGATCCTTCCAGACCAGGGTATCGAAGATGAAGCTCATCCGCACGTATCCAGGACCTCTGGAGTAATGGAGATACGGCGATGGGTACCCCCAGTCCCCGGTCGTGTCCGCTATCGTGTATACCGGAATATCCTCTGCAACTGCCGGCAGAAGGAGCGATATCAGCACGGCAGTGCAGAGGATCTTTATCCATCTGCTCATATCCTACATCTCCTTTTTGTCATATTAGTATGAGAATTTCTCTGCATATATGAAGTCTTGTGTCATTAAATAGTATCTTTGATGCAACATCTTATAATAAATCTGGTTCAGTAATTCAATCTGGCGAATAAAGTATCCGGGTTATTGAATTGCATCACAAGTTACTAAATAGATGGGAGCGGTGAAGGCCTTCGCCTCACATCACTCCTGCAACCTTGAGGGGATGCATGCCAGCGTTCTGGAGCTGAGCCAGCCTGTTCTGGTCGACCTGGAACCTCTTTATAACGCTCACCGCGACCTCCGGCTCATCCCAGTAGTCCATCATGCGAAGATCCATGACAAGCTTCGGCGCCCAGGTGGGTCCCTTCCAGTCCTTAGTCCCTGTGAGCTCATACATCCTGGTCCAGTTGAAGCTCAGAACCAGTGCATCTCCCTGCTTCGCGGTATCATTCCATCTCACGAATATCCCCGCGACGTCGCTCTGGTTGTACTTCGCCTTGAGTGCGTTCTTCTCCGTATCAGTAAGAGCCATGACGAAGATGCCGCTCTTCCCGACTGTTGCATCCCAGAGGATCTGGAGCGCGTCATCCTTGCACCATGGGGGCACTGCTATCACCTTGTAGCTCTCAGCGCTGCTGTTTATCGGCAGCTCCTTCTCCACGTACTTCGCGATCATGTAACCGCTGGTGACCCCAGGGCAGAGATGATCGTGGAATGACGCAGCCTGAATGAAGTCAAAGCTGGCGTTCCTCGCCCACACATTTGAGATGCCCACAAGCGAGAACTCGTTTCCGTCGAAGATCCTCTCGTTGAACGTCCTGTTGCCCTCATCGCTGTTGTTCAGCATGTAATCGAGATCCACGTTTGCCTTTGAGATCCTGGAGAACACAGCGTCATCAGGCGCAGACCTTAGTTCCTCCGGGCGCATCGAGAGCGCCTCTGGTTTCACCTGCAGATACAGAGCCTCTCCGTTCTCCCTGTTGAAGAAGTAGAACCAGAGCGGCTTCCAGTGGGGCCTCAGAACCTGAAAGAGGTTTCCGTCGCCCTGAGAGCATCCTGTGGTCTCTGAGAGGCCCTTCAATGCCTTCTGGGTGGTCATGCCTGAGACGATCGCATAGCCAGCATTCGTCAGAACAAGTATGTTCCCATCGCCTCTCTCGAAGGATAGCTCGCTCATAGCCTTCTCCGCAGCTTTGACACCAACCCCCTGAATCACGCCATCATCTGCAAGCGCACACGATATCAGGAGAATGGTGATGCAAATACTGCCCAAAACTCTCATCACATCATCACCGAGTTTCGTATCAATATACTACTATTTAAGATTAATCTTAACAATTGTAGCAAGAAATGATTATTTGGTTCTACTTTTCAGATGAAAGCTACCACCTCTGCTGTATACCTTCAATCGGTTTGTGTGCTCAGATCATTGAGCCCGGCAGCAGGTGACATCGCAGGATTTGTGATCCTCAAGCAGCATCGATCGCCAAAGCTTTTTATGTTCCCGGAGAGACTCGCTCTCATGGAGATACTCGCAGATGTTGGCGGCAGGCCCGGCATCGATTGCGGTGGCTTCTGCGCCTACTGCTACTTCAGGGGCGTGAAGCCGGTTCCGCCCTTTGGCTGCAAGCACTGTCTTCCTTTCAGGAAGGGCTGCGATTACTGCACAAGGGCCATAATCGAGGGTTACCCGGGCTTCAAGCCGCTTGATGCGGTTGTATTCGATGTCGCCCAGGCCTCTTATGGCGCCAGGCCGGACAAGGTGACCATAAGCGGTGGTGGAGACCTGAGCTGCTACCCGGATCTCCTGAAGCTCGTGAGAATTCTTGGTCAGAAGAACGTACCGGTGCATCTGGGCTACACCAGCGGCAAGGGCTTCAGGCGGGGAGATGAGGCAGATGAGCTTGTGGACGCAGGCGTCAGAGAGGTCTCATTCACCGTCTTCGCCACAGATCCCGAGCTGAGGCGCAAATACATGCATGATAAGCATCCTGAAGCAGCACTCTCGAATCTCAGGATATTCTGCGAGAGGTGTGATGTATACGCGGCAGCTGTCCTGCTGAAGGGTGTGAACGATGGAGAGGTGCTTGAGAGAACATGTCAGGATCTCGAGGATATGGGTGCAAAGGGACTGATCCTGATGAGGTTCGCAAACCATCCTGAGCAGGGATTGATACTTGGAAACGCGCCCATAATCCCCGGGCAGGATGTCCACACCGTCGAGGAGTTCAGGGATACCGTCACAGAGATGAACCGGAGGTACAGGATCAGGATAACCGGAACTCCGCTGTGGGATCCGGAGACGAAGGCGCCATTCTCCCTGGCTCACAAAACCGATAGACTGAAATCTCTTCCGGAGCTGAGGAGATCTGCGACAATCATCACAGGATCAATAGCTGCTCCGCTGCTGGAGAGGATATTCTCCGCCCTCGGTGGAGATGTGAATGTCGTCGCCACAAAGAAGGATGTCGCATGCCTCATGACCATAGATGATCTCAAAGACATCGATCTCTCCAGGGTCAAGAGGACTGTCGTCATTCCGGGGAGGATGCTTGCACATGAAAGGGAGGTGAAAAAGGAGCTCTCGAGGGATGGTATCGACAGGCTGATCGTGAGAGGGCCGGACAGGCTCACGGTCGATGGCGAGATGAGCATCTCCATGACAGAGGAGGAGGTCGTGGAGCTCGAGCTCGAGGCCTTCGCCGAGCTGATCGACGAGATCAACGCTCTCGGCGTGTAATAAGAATCGCGAATGCGGAGAAGATCGCGGATGCGAGGCATCTACACACTGATACTGGGCCTGGAGCACGGGATCAGAATAAAGGTGGGCTCGCTCGGCGAGATCATGTTTCCGGAGGGCTGCTACGCGTACACCGGCTCTGCCCGCGGCCCTGGCGGCTTCAGGCGGATAAAACGCCATATTGCCGTGATGAATGGAGAGAACGCCACGCGCCGCTGGCATATCGATTATCTTCTTCCATACGTCACTCTGAGGGATGTGATCACCACAGCAACTGATATGGATCTTGAATGTGAGGCTGCCAGGAGGATCGGCGTGAATTGCATCCCTGTGCCGCGTTTCGGATGCACCGATTGCAGATGCACGAGCCACCTGCATTACAGCTCGAGTTACACAGAGATCGTGTCCGCGTGCAGGGAAGCTCACAGAGATCTGCTTCAGGAGCTCTGAGCCGTTCATAGAACCTCCTGGGGTGTAGGGGTAGCGGAAACCCCGCTCTTCAGGGCGGGGAGGAGCGTACCCCACCCATATGCATCGGAATATCCAAATAGTGTATGAACGTATTCTTCAATAATGCTTCAGACTCTGATGGTCAGGCTCGATCCAGACGAGGAGCAGTACAGGATCCTTTTGGAGACGATGCACCGCTTCAATGAGGCATGTAACTACATTGCGGAAGTAGCGTACTCCATCGGGAAGGCTAACAAGTACGTGGTCCACAAGGCAGTTTACTACGACGTTAGGAAGCGATTCGGTCTCTCCGCACAGCTCACAGTCAGAGCGATCTCCAAGGTTGTTGAGGCATACAAGCGAGACCGATCTGTTAAGCCGCATTTCAGGCCTGATGGCGCGGTCGTGTATGATCAGCGCATACTCTCCTGGAAGGGACTTGAGGCGGTCTCGCTGACAACACTTGAAGGCAGGCAGCTTATCCCCGTCAGGATCGGTGACTACCAGAAAGCTCGAACGGATCGAGTCCGTGGACAGGCAGATCTTATACTCAGAAACGGTGTCTTCTATCTCGCTGCTGTCGTTGAAGCTCCAGAGGAGACTCCCTACGAGCCCAGGGGAGTTCTGGGTGTCGATCTCGGAATCAAGTATATCGCTGTCGATTCTGATGGCGAGATACACAGCGGCGAGAAGCTCTTGGAGACCAGAAAGCGGCTTGATTCGCTCAGAGCTAGACTCCAGAGCGTGGGTACCAGATCTGCTAAAAGGCATCTCAAGAAGCTCTCCGGCAGGATGAAGCGATTCACCAGGGATGTCAACCATCGCATCTCCAAGCATATAGTCGCGAAGGCCAAAGACACTCTCCGCGCAATCGCTCTTGAGAACCTCAAGGGCATCCGGAGAGCACCGGTTGGAAAGGCTCAGCGTCGCGACAAACACGCCTGGAGTTTTGATATGCTGAAGAGATACATCCCCTACAAGGCGAAACTGCTCGGTGTGCCGGTTGTGTTCGTGGATTCGAAGCATACGTCCCAGACATGTCCCTCCTGCGGACACGTTTCCAAGAGCAACCGCCCTGCCAGAGATTATTTCAGATGTGAGTCGTGCGGCTTCGCTGGGTTCGCAGATCACATCGCTGCGATCAATATTGCGTCCAGGGCTGCTGTCAACCAGCCTATTGTAGCGGTGCATATGCATCAGTTACAAGCTCCGGTCTTCAGGCCGGAGTAGTTGACATGGCCTCCTGAATCAACAGCATTTTATTCCCAGCTCATACGACAGGACAAACGCGCATGCAGCCGTTAAACGGGCAGAACCAACTGCAATCGCCTCAGCTCAGCTACACTGATTGCAGGATGATAGCATTTGGCACAGGCTTTGGTGCCGGATCACCGGCAGCTGCGCCTAGATATCATCCACGAAGACCGGAGCTGCTCCCGGATTTCCGTCAGGATAGCCTTCTCAGCTCCTCAAGCAGCAGCGCCTCCTCATCGCTGAGCGGCGGCTCATCATCATCCTGGATCGTATCTACGACCTGACGTATGGCTATCCCCACCAGGAGCCCTTTGAGGAAAGATACTCGCTCCTCATCAACGATGGATGACACGACCCTGTGGATGTATCTCTCCAAAGTTGTGCCGGGTATCGTTCTGTACGAGTTCAGCTCGTACACAACGCTGAAGATCTCGTCCTCGAGGAATCCGAGACTTCTGAGGAAATCTGCGATATCCACCTCGTCCGAGCCCTGCGTGGCCACATAGCCCGTGTAGCCATAGTTCATGCTTAATCATTAAGTTTTTAATGTATATAACCTTAGCTGAGGCTTGAGGATGTAGGAGCATTATCTCGCTCAGGGCATGCAGCATATAGAGTTTCTGCTCTCAGGACTTCTGCATGTAGGCGCATGTGCTTCAGCGCAGCTTGTTCTTGTCGCTGCAGCTCGGTGCCGGATGCGTGCATGTTGATCAGCAGCGCTCATCCTGCACAGGCCATCTAATGCAGCTCTCTCCTGTTCAAGCCCAAGGTGGTGTGCTCGAATAACTGAATGATTCTGCTGAAAGCGACAGCTATGGACGAGATGCAACGTCAACTACTCCGGCCTGAAGACCGGAGCTTGTCCCTGGCGCCATGCGGAGAATCCTACATGTCCGAGACAATAGGCCGGTTGACATCACAGGATAGAGCTCCGAAGAGCGGCGACCCTGGAGACGCTCCTGGCCTCAAATGCAGGTTTCAGCTTCCGCATTAGATGCGGATTCGGAGCGTTCCAAAATGCCTATCGTCATTCCGTGCTGCAACCGTTTCTCCGCTATGGAGTGTCTTGTGGGGTCAGAAGGCATCTCAGGAGAAAGTAGTAGGAACAGAGATATATCTGTTTCTGGGTGGGGTACGCTCCTCCCCGCCATGAATGGCGGGGTTTCCGCTACCCCTACACCCCGAGAGGTTCTAAGACCGTTCGCGATATCTTCAGCGCTAGGTACATCTCTTCGCGCGCAGCGTTGTTTGAATTCGGATATCATCCGGAAGATTTAAGTAAGTAAATTTGTCTATACTCAAAATATCTGGATAAAATCCAGATGCCATATAGCACCCGGTGAGAGGGTCTCCTCCCTGGATCTGCGTCCAACCTCTCACCCAATTCCAAATATTTTGCGTGAAGCTTGGTGTTCTGCTGAGTGCTTGAATCAACTGATGTTGCAGAAATCAATAGCAGGTGCTGAACTCAAATGCTTCCGACGCCATATGCACTACCACCCAGTGCGTATGTGTGAGTGTATCACGAAGGCAGAATGCACTGGTGACTTCCTCTCAGGCCTGAAGACCGGAGCTTGCGCCCTGTTATTCTCTGTCAGCAGAATACGGTTGCACCGGGCAGCTGGATAAACCGAATGCATCACATGGTTTTCTTGCCATCTCCAACACCTATTTTAATATAGATGTTTTAACCGGAATACCATGGAAGTCTCTATAGAGGTGACAAGGAGCCCTGCATTCCGGCAGGTCTACGCGATAGGTGCCATTGGCGGTCACAGCCCGTATGATTTCAGAATATCCTTCTACAACGATTCGCCGAGAGCTTTCATAGAGGGCGGCAAGCAGCTCAGCGCGGTCGAGAGGAGCATGGAGGTTGAGGTCATACTCTCACCGCTGGCAGCAAAGGAGCTTGCTGAGTGGCTTATGAACCACATAAGGGAGTATGAGATGCTCTTCGGGGAGATCAAGCGCCCCGGGAAGCCGAAGGAGCCAGAGAGATCATCGCAGCTACAGGGTTACCTGTAGGGGGGAAGGGATGCACACCAAGGAGAAGATCCTCATACACAAGGGCATAGACATGGTGAAGCGTGGGATGTATGATAAGGCCCTGGAGTACTACGACAGAGCGCTTGAGATCAACCCGAACAGCTCAGATGCCTGGAACAACAAGGGGGTCGCACTCTACCGCCTGGACAGGGTCGATGAGGCGCTCCAGTGCTACAGCAGAGCTCTGGAAATCGATCCCGGTAACTTGGATGCGATGAGGAACATCGCGTTCGTTCACCGCGCCCTTGGCGACCTGGAGAAAGCCCTGGAGCTCTACGAGACCGTTATGGAGAGGGGCGGGGATGCCTACGACCTGGAGGCAAAGGCCACCATACTTGTGGCGCTGGGCAGGTTCCAGGAGGCGATCGAATGCATCGGCAGGGCCTATGAGATGACCCCTGACCCCAGGTTCGAGGTCGAGATGGCAGCGATAATCGGAAAGGTCCAGGCGATGGAGGATCTCGCTCAGGAGAGCAGCGGCTCTGAGCAGAGCGGAGGGTGAGATCAGTTCGAAGCTCCGACTATGGAGGGCGCGCATGAAAGGATTCATAATGATAAATGTCGAGCCAGGCTCTGAGAAGCAGGTTTTCGACTCCCTTCAGAGGATTAGAGACATACGGGAGGTAGTGCCGGTTTACGGTGAGTACGACTTCATAGCGATAGCAGATGTCGAGGCGATATCAGATCTCAACAGAATAGTTCTATCGGTTCGCGAGATACCCAGCGTGACGAACACAAGAACGATTCTCGGCATGGAGCTAAAGTTCTAGATGGCAGATCTTCCCAGGGGCATATTCCCGCTGTACCTCTCGGTATTCGTCTCAGTTCTTGGATTCTCGCTGGTGGCGCCGATATTCCCTCTGTATGTCCTGGATCTGGGGGCAACCCACCTCATGCTGGGGATGATCATCTCCGTATACGGCGCGGTTCAGCTGCTGACGCAGATGCCCGCTGGCAGGCTCTCAGATCTGAGGGGAAGAAAGCCGGTTCTTCTCATCGGGCTCCTGACATTTGCGATAATGCCGCTGCTATACATTTATGCATCGAATGCGTATCAGCTCCTGCTGATAAGAATCTTCGGCGGCATAGGAGCATCGATGGTCTGGCCGGTCGCCATGGCCCTCATAGTGGACTGTGTGGATCCATCCCACAGGGGCCTTGCCATGGGCTGGTACAACGCATCATTCTACTCCGCTTTGGCTGTGGGCCCGGTCATCGGTAGTCTTCTATATGGAAGCTTTGGAATAAAGGCGCCATTCGTCTTCTGGAGCCTGTTCGCAGCCGCGGCCCTTCTCATAGTGATCTTTGTCGTCAGAGAGCCGCCAGTCAGGAGCGGAGTGCTGTCCACAAATCCACGCAGATCCCGCTTGATCATAGATGGATCCATGATAACTTTCATCATATGCTGCAGTGTGGTGATGCTCCCCGGCCTGATAGGGGGATTCAACATGACGCTGCTGCCGGAGCTGGCGCTTAGCGTCGGTGTGGGTGTCACTCAGCTGGGCATCCTGTATCTGGCGTATGCGGGCAGCAATGCCCTATCCAATATATACTTCGGAAGGGCAGCAGATATCGGCCATCGCAGGCTTCTCATAAGCGGTGGCTGTTTCGGATGCGCTCTTGGGTTCGCGGTGCTCGGCCACGGCCCAGGGCTTCTTCCGCAGCTCTTTGCCATGGCGCTTCTCGGCATGAGCTCCGGAATGTGCACGCCCGCAGCAGCTGTGGTGGTCTCTGATGTCACAAGCCCTGAAAGGAGGGGAGAGATCTTCGGGATCTTCAACACCTCCAGAATGCTTGGAGTTGTCATCGGACCGATAATAGCCGGCCTCACAGCGGATCTCAGCGGCCTGGGAGGATCTCTAATGGCATTCCTTGCTGTAACGCTGATGATCTCAGTCATGACGCTGAGCCTGAGGGATATATGACATTCAGAGCCGATCGGCCTGCGTCTGGTGAGATTCCCTTCAGCACCCCCTGAGGCCTCTTCGGGAGGAAAGCCCGTCCCCTTCAGGAGTTATCTTGCACAGATCGACAGAGATAAATTGCGTGAGGATTCATAGCAGTTTAAGAATCTGGTCGTGGGTTTGAATCACCGAAAAGAACTGTCAGGTCAGGAGCTGCCACTGCACGAGTGTGATGCAAAATGCTCCGGAACGGCGCTAACGTACACGGTCCGGAATTCATGGTTGGCATAAACCACATAACAGACTAATCAGAGGGAGCATGAAGATCCATTGGAGTTCAGCTCCCCAAGCCAGACAGCTGATAAAATGAGGTGGATGGCGTGGAGATCGTTCTGGGGATAAGCGGCGCATCTGGTGTTGTGTATGGAACAAGGCTGCTTGAGGTTCTGCGTGAGCGCTGCTTCGTCAACCTCATAGTCACCGAGGCTGCAAGAAAGATCCTGGAGATAGAGTGCGATAGATCGTACAAGGAGATGGTCTCTCTGGCGGATCGCGTATTCGAGCCGGACGATCTCACATCGCCAATCGCAAGTGGCTCCTATCTTTTCGACGCGATGGTTGTGGCCCCATGCAGCATGAGAACGATGGCTGCGATAGCCTGCGGCATATCGGACACGCTCATCGCCAGGGTGGCTGATGTCTGTCTGAAGCAGAGGCGACCGCTTGTCCTGGTGCCGAGGGAGTCTCCGCTGAGCCTCATACACATCAGAAACATGCTCGCAGTCTCAGAGGCCGGGGGCATCGTACTTCCGGCATCGCCATCATTCTACTCCAGGCCCCGGAGCGTCGGGGATCTGGTGGACACGGTGATCTGCAGGATTCTGGACATTCTGGGGATAGATAACAGCGTATCGCCCAGATGGCGCGGTTCCGGTGGAAATGCTTATAATGATACGGGTGAAGAGCGGTAGTAGGTGAATTGGATGAAGTGTCAACTCTGTGGGGTGGAGAAGGAGACATTTCCCGTAAAGGCGAAGCAGGTGACGATCTTTGGTCCCAAGGATACGACGTTCTACATCTGCCAGGAGTGCCTGGAGCTGAGCCATCAGGCGTACCTTGACAAGGAGTTCCTGCTGGTGAAGGGAGGGACCGGCGGTAAGGGTCACTGATGACATGCAGCCCAGCGCCCGCCTCTGGAACCGTGCCATGGAGAATGCAATTGTTAACAATAAACTTAAGTAGGATTCAGTCCTGGAGACCGAATGCAATCTTATAAATCACCATGGGGATTGATACTTTGGCACCTTTTATAGAGATCAAGGATCTGACCGTTCGGTTCGGTGATCTTGAGGTTCTGAGCAATATAAATCTCGAGATCGAGGAGGGTGAGTCTGTAGGGATCCTGGGCAGGAGCGGCGCGGGCAAGAGCGTTCTGATGCATGTCCTGAGAGGCGTGGAGGTATTTCCAGGCATAAGCGGGAGTGTTGTTTACCACATCGCAATCTGTGACCGCTGCGGCTATGTCGAGCCGCCGAGCAGGGTGGGCGGGCAGTGCAGATGCGGTGGTACTTTTAAGGCGTCTGAAGCTGATTTCGCAAAGCTTGGAATAAACGATCCTCTCAGGAGGGCGGTCGCCCGACGAATCGCCATAATGCTCCAGAGGACATTTGCCCTCTACGGCGATGAGAGGGTGATCGTGAACGTCATGAGGGCTGTGGAGGATACCGGTGAGACGATAAGCGTTCACAGGGCGGCAGATCTCCTTGACGAGGTCAACCTCTCGCACAGGATGATGCATGTTGCTAGGGAGCTAAGCGGCGGCGAGAAGCAGAGGGTTGTGCTCGCAAGACAGCTCGCAAAATCGCCGATGCTCCTCCTTGCTGATGAGCCCACAGGAACACTTGATCCGGCGACCGCAGCTCTGGTCCATGACTCCATAAAAAGGGCTGTCAGGGACTTCAAGATGACCATGGTAATCACCAGCCACTGGCAGGACGTGATGGTCGATCTGGCAGACAGGGCGATACTTCTCGATCACGGGAGGATACAGGCGATAGGCGATCCAAAGAAGATAGCGGACCAGTTCATCGCCATGGCGGGAGAGGTCGGGAAGAGGGAGCCGGTCGCTGTTGGCGAGCCGATAATCAGGGCCACAAACCTCTCCAAGAGATACATCAGCATAGATCGTGGCGTTGTAAAAGCTGTGGATAACGTATCCTTCGAGGTCTATGAGAGGGAGATCTTCGGCATAGTGGGCGTCAGCGGCGGCGGAAAGACCACGCTCTCGAAGATAATCAGCGGGCTCATAACCCCAACGAGCGGGTTCGCTTTTGTCAGGGTCGGAGACGAATGGGTGGATATGACCCTGCTGGGGGCAGATGGCCGCGGCAGGGCCACGAAGTACATCGGTGTGCTGCACCAGGAGTACACGCTCTACCCGTACAGAACCGTGATAGAGAACCTGACAGAGGCCATAGGGCTCTCGCTTCCATATGAGCTTGGCGAGAGGAAGGCGATTCACACGCTCACAACCGTCGGGTTCACAGAGGATGAGGCCGAGATGATCCTGAACAAATATCCGGACGAGCTCAGCGAGGGCGAGCGGCACAGGGTCGCCATGGCTCAGGTCCTCATAAAGGAGCCCAGGATAGTTGTTCTCGATGAGCCCACCGGCACAATGGATCCGATAACGAAGATAGAGGTGAGCAAGTCGATCCTCAGCGCAAGGGAGGAGCTGGAGGAGACATTCGTCATAGTGAGCCATGACATGGACTTCGTCAGCAATGTGTGCGATCGCGCTATGCTTATGAGGAATGGAAGAGTGGTATCTATTGGCGCTCCGGCAGATGTCCTGAAGCTGCTCACAAAGGAGGAGGAGCGCGAGATGCTGGGGAGCTGATCTCCAGCATTATGCCGGAATTCCCGGCGGCAAGGAGGCGTATGAGGGTCAGAGTAGATGGATCTGAGATATCTCTGAGGGATGGGGCCACTCTGGGGGAGGCACTCGAGGCAGCCAGCTCCACAGTCTCCCCAGGAGCTGTGATCGGCATAATAAAAGGACGCGGAGAGAAGGCGAGGGTCACAGACTCCTACTGGCTTGTCACAACCAAGGGCAGGATAAGGATAGATCTCCTGGATACAGGCCTGAAGGACGCATGGCATGAGGCGGTCGAGAGGATTGTGGGTCTGGAGGGGAGATGGTCGGATTCAGGTGCTGTCTCATTCGGGAACTTTCCATCGTCGATATCTCCGGGAAGGGGTGCCCACGAGTACAGCAGGTTTGATGTGATCCTCGGCGCCAGCGGCTTCGAAAACGAGAAGTCCCAGCTGATCTTCATCAAGCGCAGGCATTCCGCAGTCTACGGTGTGCCGTCTGAAAGCAAGGGAGTCTTCGCGAGGGTCGTCGGCGGTAAGAACATACTTGACAGGCTGGAGAAGAGCGACAGCATACTCAAGGTGGAGCCGATCGTCGAGTGGGAGGATCTGACCGAGAAGACTGTCACAACAGACATGTCGTTTCCCCTTGCTGACGGGATGGAGATCTACTCGAGGTTCGAGGTCGATCTCATCCAGGATGCCCCCAAGGGGGCGGAGTTCTTCCTTGCAGCGACGAAGGATGGAGCTCTGAAGGTGGATGCTGTCTCGAGCTCCTATATCTCCTCTCATATCCTCAAGGGCGAGCCGATAGAGTTCGAGCACAGGGAGCCGCGGCTTGAGGGTGCTGTTACGGTGAGGACCTCCGGGCGGGGACTCGGCCACATATTCATCTACAAGGCCGACAGGACATCAAACCCGAATCATTCTGTTGTTGGAAGGGTCACTGCAGGTCTGGATCTGCTGAAGCTCGCATCCCCAGGCCAGCGCATCACCGCAAGGGTCAGACCTGAGAGGTTCATGGTGCTGGGCATGCCGCTCAGGGATGCGATGGAGCTTGCCAGGTCGAGGGGCATAGAGCCATCTTTCGATGGATACTCCGGAGATGACGCGGTCGTCATCGAGCAGAACCCTCCAACGACCATGGAGGTTCTGAAGGCAGGTAAGGTCTTCCTGAAGGCGATACAGTCCTCCAGGCTGGTCAGGATAGAGCTCTACGACGATCTGGCCCCGAAGACGCTGGACTATTTCAGGCATGTTGTGGGGCTCAAGGAGCGGCCGGTGGGGCCTCTGCCGGTATTCTTTGTTTACGAGAACACGGTTCTGTTCAAGCCGGTGATCGACGCACTCAGGTACAAGGAGCTTCTGCCGGAGAACAAGCCCACAGGTCCTGTGCCTGCAGGATCGATAGGTGTCACAAACCAGGTGGCCAAGAGGACAGGGCTGATTGGAGTGAAGTTCGTCGAGGACAGGAGATACGGCCCCTCCGGCGAGAAGTTCGAGGGCACGAACATCATCGGCAGGGTTATTGATCTTGACAAGCTCAGGGATGTGAAGGAGGGGGAGATCGTGTACGTCATGGAGGAGAAGAGATGAGGGTTACGAAGTACGTGATAACATCTCCGGAGTCCGAGATCCTCCCCTCTGACATCGCCATGCACATCTACGGATCGAAGCGCGACGTCCATGTGAAGGAGACATGCTTCGGAGTGATCATAAACGGAGAGGAAAAAGAGATCGAGGATCTCGTCAGAGAGATAAGAGCCATGGATCCTAACGGGATCTTCATAAAGGACCGTGGGTTTCCCCCGGGAGATCCGAGAAGGTGCCGCGGGCACCGTGGTGGCGGGCCGAGGCCTGGCTTCTTCATGCTGGAGTGCGAGTCGAAGATGCTTCCCATGATATCAAGAGCACTTGAGGCAGAGAGCAGGAACGAGCCCATCCCAGAGGCTGTTCCTGAGAAGATGCCCCTGAGCATGGAACGACTTGTAGAGATTATTAAGGATGAGTTTGCCTGAGGTATCCTGATGGTCAAAGTCATTGTCTACCCTCCAACAAGCATGATCCTCGCGGATCTCGTCGACAGGATGGGGCACACGCCCCTGGTCATGGCGAACGAGATCAGAAATAAGATAGACACGCCGAGCCTTGAATCCCCTCCGCTGAACATCACACCCGAGGACCCGAAGAAGGGTTTGAAATACGCTGCTGTAGATGTGCCCTCAGGTGTTCGCGGGCGGATGTCTCTGATAGGTCCGATGATAGATGAGGCAGAGGCTGCGATAATAGTTGAGGACAACAACTGTCTTGTGGGATGCACTGGATGTGCCAGGACGAACGAGCTCACAAGGCTTCTGATAAAGATCAAGGGCATCCCGTTCATAGAGCTGAAGTATCCGAGGGACGATGGTGAGGCCAGGCGCTTCGTTCATGAGATCAGGACGTTCCTGGAGGGGCTCAAATGATCAGAATCGCTCAGCTTTCGTGTGGCGCTGAGTACAGCGGCATCCAGAGGGAACTCGAGAGGGCAGCTGAGATCGTAGGCGCGAAGATGATCTCGCCAGAGGTCTCGCTCGAGGATGTGATGGATGTGGAGAAACGCTTCGGCGTATCGGTTCCGAGTGGAGACCTCAACCTGATCATGGCAAGGGCGACCAGGCTGGTACAGAACCCGGAGCTCGCAGATGCTGTTTTCATCGCGACATGCTTCAGGTGCGCGGAGGGCGCCATCATCCGTGGAGAGGTCAGGCGCTACATCCATGAGCATTCGAGACTGCCGGTGCTGAGCTACTCGTTCACGGAGAGGACAACAGCAGAGACCCTGCTGACGAGAATGGAGGCTCTTGTGACGACGGCCAGGATGAGAGGACTGCTCGCCAGGGAGCGCCAGACAGGGCTCACGGCCGGCATAGACTCAGGCTCGACCACCACAAAGGCCGTGATAATGCGCGACAACCAGATCATAGGCACAGGCTGGGTTCCCACCACAGAGGTCATAAAGAGCGCGGAGGAGGCATTCCAGCAGGCCCTCCAGGAGTCGGGGGTGAAGCGCGAGGAGATCCAGGGCATAGGCGTCACAGGCTACGGCAGATTCCTCGTCGGCAAGCACTTCGATGCGAAGCTGGTCCAGGAGGAGATCACGGTTAACTCCAAGGGCGCTGTCTTCCTGGCGAACGCCCAGAAGGGGCCTGCAACTGTGATAGACATAGGCGGGATGGATAACAAGGCGATATCTGTGCAGGACGGCGTGCCCGGAAGCTTCACGATGGGTGGTATATGCGCAGGCGCCTCCGGAAGGTTCCTTGAGCTCACCGCAAGAAGGCTGGGCGTGAACATAACAGACCTGGGCAAGCTCGCGTTAAAGGGTTCGTACAAGAACGTGCCGATGAACAGCTACTGCATAGTCTTCGGCACGCAGAGCCTTGTCAACAGCCTCTCGAAGGGCGCGCGGCCGGAGGACGTCGCGATGGCTGCCTGCCACAGCGTGGCAGAGCAGGTCTTCGAGCAGCAGCTCCAGGAGGTAGAGGTGAAGCAGCCGGTGATCATGGTCGGCGGCACATCCCTCATTGAGGGACTGCCAAGAGCGATGGAGGACCTGCTGGGCATAGATGTCATTGTTCCGAACCACGCCCAGTACATCGGAGCTGTCGGCGCTGCGCTGCTCGTCTCCGGCATGCTGGAGGTCTGAGATGGATCCTCTCGAGGTCTACAAGGTGGAGGCTCCTGGAGAGGAGTTCGGCGCTGCGAAGTACCGCGAGATCATACTCGACATACTCCAGGATCTCGGCCTGGTCAGATCCATAGGCAGGCTTTACGTTTACATCGATATAGAAAAGCCGTATTTTGCTGTCTACGGCATGCTGCGCGGCTCGCTTCCGCCTCTGCGTGTTGGCGATGTTGCTGATGTTGTCAGGACCCAGGAGGGGTACCAGGTAAAGGTGAACGAGGAGGAGCATCTCGCTGACATGCTCAGGGTCCTCTGGGAGAAGTACGGGCGCGACAAGGTCGAGCAGCCGGACAGGGACCTCCTCACGGTCTCCTCTGATGTGAGCCCGGCTGATCTGATCGTGACCGATGTGGATGCTGAGTTCAGAAGAGACCTCACCGATGCCCTGATAAGAATAGCGCCTGAAGGCTTCAGAAACAGAAGGAATGAGATGACCGAGGACTCCTTCCTCTTCATCGCCTCTGAGGAGACGATAACACCGGAGCTGATCGAGGAGGTCAGGGATAAGATAAGGGGTATGGAGAATGCTTGAGCCTGTGATGTTTACCGGCGGTGTCTACAAGCACGACCTGGTCATAGAGCTCGTCGAGGACCTGGGTGGTTATCTGCTCCAGAAGAATGTGACTCAGAGCGAGGTGATCCTGCTCTTTCTCGTGCCTGCTGAGGACCTCAGGATCCTGGAGGATCTCACAAAGGAGCTCCGCGGAGAGCTCACCCGGGCGCCGCTTGCCGGAACAGAGGTCGCTGTGGTGACCCCGACACTGGCGATACACCACCTGCCGCACACAGCATGTGATGTCGCCGAGTATCTGAGGCGGAACGGGGCGAAGAGCAACATGATCGGCCTGGCCCGCGGAGTCGGGCGCGAGATCGCCCAGATAAACGAGTACGAGACGGCTCTGATAAACGAACATGATGCAGCCGTCTTCCTCTTCGGGAACTTCGCGAAATGCATAATCAAGAAGGAGGAGCTGTACAAGGGCATAAACATCCCCGTCGTCGTCACGGGCGGTCCGGAGATCCCGAAGGGGGAGATGCCGTACGCCTTTGAGTACGTATCCTCTGTGGGGAGGATAGCTCACAGATCCAAGAAGGCGAACGAGATCGGGAACCTGGACAGGATTGTCGCAGCCGTTGGCAGAGCACTCGACAAGATGCGTGCCGATATAGAGAAGGATCCTCTGACGACTTCTCCTCCAAGAGTGATGGACGCGGTTCGTGAGCAGGTTCCTGATATCGAGAGATCTTACTCGCCGCTCCCGATCGCTCTGAACCTGACGGGATGCAGGATAAAGCTTCCATATGAAGATTATCATGAGGCGATCGGATCTGTACGGTTTGACGAGGGTGTCAAGCTCAGAGAGATCGCACGAATAATGCCTTCAAGGATGAAGAGCTACACGCTTGTCAGGATACTTCCGGAGTCTGAGACAGGGATGGTGTTTTAGGGATATGCTTGAGGATGAGCTTAAGGGGATACTCGAGAGGGGTGTGGAGAGGTCTGCTGAGGAGATGCTAAAGACCATCGAGGAGCTCTACGGAGAGGTCCCTTACATATTTCACTTCATGAAGGACAGCCCGGAGCTTCTCGTGACAAAGGTCCTTCACAACAACGCGATCGTGCGCAGCTCAAAGCTCGACATGAAGACGATCGAGCTGATATCCATCGCTGTCAGCGCTGCCATAAGATGCAGCCACTGCCTGGAGATGCACATCCGTGTCGCGTCGAGGATGGGGATAAGCGATGAGGAGATCGCTGCTGCGATGTTCCTCGCGGCGAATCTCGTTAACGCGAGCGTCCTCGCGACCGCCACCCGGGAGCTCGATGAGGAGAGGGAGATCTGCAGGGCCTGCCAGATCGGAACATGCGAGGTGCATGGGAAGAAGTAAAGGTCAGAGGCTCTGAAATACGCTTTTTTGATAGAGAACAAACAGAGCGCAAACTCCAATCTTTGTAGTAAGCCCGTACGCAATATGGGGGAGCAACAATCGAGATGAGATCTGCCTACAGGTTCCGGCTGTATCCGACTGAGGATCAGATCAAAAAGCTAGAGGACACGCTGGAGACATGCAGGCAGCTCTACAACGATGCTCTGGCAGCGAAGAAGGAGGCATGGGAGGATGACCGCTACAATCTGACATAC
Source organism: Methanothrix sp. (assembly GCF_030055635.1). Lineage (NCBI taxonomy): Archaea > Methanobacteriati > Methanobacteriota > Methanomicrobia > Methanotrichales > Methanotrichaceae > Methanothrix > Methanothrix sp. The sequence goes on from NZ_JASFYM010000015.1 coordinate 47,613, forward strand.
TATGAGATGGCGCATCAGATATCAACGAACCGCAAGAAAAATCAAGCTCTCGGAGCTGTATATGCCCATGTTCTCCAGGACGTCCTCAGACGTGTTGACAAGGCGTTTCAGAACTTCATCAGGCGGGTTAAGAACGGAGAGACACCAGGATATCCACGGTTCAAGGGCAGCGGATGGTACAAGTCGTTCACATATCCGGATGCCGGTATCGGCTACAAAATCGAAGGATCGAAGCTCATACTCTCCGGTATTGGCGCCATCCGGATATTCAAGCATCGAGAGATCAAAGGCAAAATCA